>JBFHTA010000295.1:0-4804 GCA_041590855.1 Pseudomonadales bacterium | reverse complement strand
GAGGTGTGCGGCAAAATATCCAGTACTGAAAGCGGGTAGTTCAGCACAGCATGTTCAATCACTTGCGATGCTAATTTGCTTTTCAAACCTTCCAACACCTTGGCTGCGGTTTGTTCGTTCATATGGGTAGAGGCTTCGCTGATGTATTCCACGTCCAGACCAGAGGCCACGCCGATGATTTGTTTGCTGCTCAGGTGGTGTGTGATCTTGGCAGCAATGGCAGGTTCAACGTATCTGGGAATGATTTGGTGAAGAATGAAATTCGGGACGTACTTCATCATCATTGCTAGAGACTCAAACAGCTTAGTATAAGCGGCTTCTTCCTTCTCAAGAATCTCTGAGACAAGATCTGCCACAGCCTCCCATTGCTGATCATTTAAATCTGTTAGCGCTGCAGGCAGTGGTTTATGACCAATCGCAGAGTCGTATAGCTCCGCCAGGTACTCGTTGGCTTTTCTATCTTTTATTGTCATGGGGTTTCCCCTCCTTTTGGCTACTCAAGCAAGTGCTTCATTGAATTGTTTTCATCCAATATCTCGGAATTAACTTGCCAAACCTTCAAACACTATAATACATTATTTAATGAAACATCAATTGATGGTACATAAAAACCTGTAATTTATGAGTTAAGTATCCGTGAGGGGCCTGAAATGAACAGTCTTGTTACTCCCATTCAAAGAAACCTGAAATTTAAACTGCCCGTAAGCGCTGTAGCGGATTGGAATAAAGCGGGGCGTCATGTTTCCCAATTCCTTAATACCATGTCGCTGTTCTTCCCGGAGGGGGAGCGCTTCTTCATTCAAAGTGTCAGACACTACCGACATGAAGTGACCGACCCGGAGTTAAAACAGGCCGTTAAAGCCTTTATTGGCCAGGAAGCAATGCATGGCCGCGAACACGATGAATACAATCAGGCGTTGATAGACGCGGGGTTTCCAGTCGATAAGATGGAAGCCCAGGTAACGGCCTTACTGAATTTTGTTCGGAATACCGCACCGCCGTCGTTTCAACTTGGCGTGACCATTGGGCTGGAACACCTGACCGCCATATTTGCAGATACCTTACTTAAGCATCCGGAATTTCTGGACGGGGCAGAACCTCACTTTGCGGCGCTGTGGCAGTGGCATGCGCTGGAAGAAACCGAACATAAGGCAGTGGCCTTCGACGTGTTTAAAGAGGTAATGGGCAACTCGCCTAAAGCCTATGCATTGCGAACCCTGACATTAGTGATCTCCACCGGGTTATTTTTTGGTTTGTTGTACCCGTATTACTTCCGCATGCTGCGTCAAACCGGCGATCACACCAAGCTTTCCGGAGTGTGGCGTTCTTTCCGTTATCAGTGGCTTTTGCCGGGAATGATCAGAAAAACCGTTCCCGCCTGGCTGGATTATTTCAAACCCGGTTTCCATCCTTGGGACCACGATAACCGTGAGTTTCTTGATCTTATTCCCGAGCTGGAAGCACGGGTGTCTGCTTTCTCCGCCGCCAGTTAGGAAAGGTGTAATGAGAAATTATCTAGATCGCAGATTTACATTGCCTTTCACTCATTTTACCGGCTTCTTCACTGCGGCTTAAACGCAGTGAAGAGCGCTGTACGGATAACAAAAAATGCTAAGCACACTTCTACAAAAGACCTTTCTTCAAAGAAATAAATCGGGCGCTTCAGACAAAGTCGTTTCTTTAGTGCAGACAGGCGCTATAGACCAGATTGATTCTTCAGCGCAGACATGTGCCTCGGTGGAACATGCCAAGACTCCCAGCTTGCAATTTCATCGGCTTAAAGTGGCGGAAGTCTCTGCTTTAACCGAAGACAGCGTAATGCTCACCTTCGACATTCCGGACCAGTTGAAACCGGACTTTCAGTTCACGCCAGGGCAGTATTTAACGTTAAGAACGAGAATAGAAGGGCAGTTAGTGTCTCGCTGTTATTCGATTTGCAGCCCAATAGACGATGCCCGATTAAGTATTGCCATACGCAAGGTGTCTAGCGGACGGTTCTCCAGGTTTGCAGTCGATCAATTAGCGGCGAATGATGAACTGGAAGTAATGCCACCCATGGGTCGCTTCCAACTTGTGCCTCAAACACCGAACGCAGAACAAGCGCCTTGCTATGTGGGTGTGGCTGGCGGCAGCGGTATCACCCCCATTATGTCGATGATCAAGAGCCTGCTGACCTCAAACAGCCAGGCGAAGTTTGTACTTTTTTATGCGAACAGATCACCGTCTTCCATGATGTTTAAGGAGGTTCTGGAGCATCTGGAAACCCAATACCCGGATCGCTTCTTTATGTTGCCTTTCTATTCGCAACCCACGGATCAACAAGAGACAACAGCGGCATCTCAACATGCTCGTGAACAGGCTATTCATCTGGCTATTGCCGACGGATTAAAAGGGAAAACCAGCGCTTTACCGAATGCAGAGGAGGTTGAGTTGTCCTCTGAGATTCAACTGTTGCTAAATGATCTTCCGGATCTCAACCGGGCTGATCATTGGTATCTTTGCGGCCCGCAAGGTATGACGGATACTGTGCATGCACTTCTGATCGACAACGATGTGGAAGCGACAAACATTCAGCGAGAGCTTTTTACCGCCGCTCAAACATCATCGGTTGATAAACCGCATAACGTCGACTCGTCAGATTCTTCCACTAAAGAACAACAGATCTCCATCATTCATGAAGGCAAATCAATCGACTTCACCTGGGATGACAGCCACCAAGTCATATTAAATCAGGCGCTTACGCAACAAGACGACTTACCTCACGCCTGCCAGTTTGGTGCCTGTGGCACCTGCAAAGCCAAAGTCGTAGAAGGCGAGGTAACCCTGTTGGAGAATATGGCGCTCGAAGCCGACGACCTGGCTAAAGGTTACATACTTACCTGTCAGGCAATTCCATGCAGTGACAAGGTCGTGATCAGTTACGACGAATAAGCGCTAGGGACCTCTTACTAGGACTCGCTCTACACAATTTTCTATTTCGGCCCCTTGTTTGGCGCGCTTTCGGACTCGAAGCGCGTCTTTTTTGTTTTTGAAGGTTGTGATTTGAACGATGGCAAACGCCATACATCTACTGCGCCTATGGATGAATCGGAACGATATTGAATGAAGATCAGGGCTTTGGTTGGATAGGTGAGGGCCCTACATGAGACATACCTCCGAATGGAGAATCAACTATATGATAAAGTGTTGCAGGAAAGGGGAGTCAAAAGGTCACGTCGAAAGAGGTTCCTTAAGAGTTCGGGAAAAAGCCGAGCAAGACAGTTAAGTTTTAATTTCAAGGAATGAAGATGATTCATAAGTTACATCGTATATCTGCTTGTATTATTGGAGCGTTCGTCCTTCTGCATCTGATTAATCACCTATTTATACTTGGTGGTGTTCAGTCGCATATTGATTTCATGGATGTGTTTCGACAGGTATATCGGAATATGGTCGTAGAGAGCATTTTGCTTCTATGTGTCATCTTCCAAATAGTCAGTGGCGTTTATTTTGTGTGGCGTCGTTGGGGGCAGCGTTCAGGCTTTATAGAAAAAGCACAGGCATTTTCCGGGTTGTATCTGGCCTTCTTTTTCCTGAATCATGTTGGGGCTGTGTTATACGGTCGGCTTGTAGCTCAACTAGACACTAATATTTATTTTGGTATTGCGGGGTTTCATAATCCCCCGTTTCATTTGTATTTTATTCCGTACTATTTTCTCGCTGTTGTGGCTATTTTTGTCCACATCGCTGCTGCATTTAACTGGTTAAGTCGCAATAAAGTTTTGAACCCTCTCCGTATTAAATTGGTCTACACCATTATGGCAACAGGCTGCCTGTTGTCCTTGGTGCTTATATTGGGTTTCAGTGGTTGGTTCCATGAAATAGTCATTCCACAACAATACAATGACTTCTATGAGTAAACCCTAACCGCTCTAGGGAAACTCTGAACAAGCCCGGCTTTTCTAAATCTTCTCAAGATACAAGCTAGGCTTCATCAAAAACGCCCAGCCTCTGTTCATTTATCAACCTGAAATCCGCATTTTGGCGGATTTCAGGCGCACCTCGCCTATGCGAGGAGGTATTTCTTGACGATTAGTAAGTTGGTAAAACCCGATAAAAGAAAAAGTCTCTCTGTATTCTTTGCAAGCCCCTTATATCGAACTTTGTCATATCCGAATACTCGCTTTATGTATCTGAATGGGTGCTCTACTTTAGCTCGCATCTGAGCCTTAATTAGTTCGGTCGCAGCTAAATAACTACCATCTTCAAGTTGGCGACGCTTTCCTGGGCGCATGGCAACCCACCAGTCGACCTTTCTGTCCTTATGCTCGTCACGTTTTTCGACCCCTTGATAGCCTGCATCTGCCCAAACTCTCTCTTCTTCACCATGAAGTAACGCCGCAGACTCGGTAATATCATGGGCATTCGCAGACGTTGTAGATACGCTGTGGATCAACCCTAATGCATCATCAACACCTATGTGCATCTTCATGCCAAAGTGCCACTCGTTTCCTTTCTTTGTTTGATGCATCTCGGGGTCGCGTTTACCGCTCTTGTTCTTTGTAGAGGAAGGCGCAGATATGATGGATGCATCAATAATGCTGCCTTCCTTCAGGATAAAACCTTCGGAGTTGAGGTATTGATTGATTTCAGCAAAGAGCTTTTGACCCAGATTGTGTTTCTCCAGCAAGTGACGGAAATGCAAAATGGTAGTTTCATCTGGAAGACGGTCGGCAATGTTCAGGCCAGCAAAGCGGCGCATGGATGCCACCTCATACAAAGCATCTTCCATTGCCGGATCACTCAGGTTGTAGAACAGTTGCAT
>JBFHTA010000294.1:0-4840 GCA_041590855.1 Pseudomonadales bacterium | reverse complement strand
TGAACGAGCGTCTGATTCGTCAGCGCAACTAGAACTATGGACTCAGGAAGCACGAGCCAAGGTCAAGGTCTTTGCTCAGCAATTAAAAGGAACGTTAAAGCAAGAGTTATCCAGCCAAGGGCCGGTGAGTGCTGTGCAGGTGTGTTCTACAGAGGCCCCGAAGATAGCCGCGATGAACCGTAATGATACGAAAAGCGATGGCCAATGGCAGGTGTCTCGAACAGCACTCAAGGTGCGTAATCCAAACAACGTTTCAGATCAATGGGAGAAGGCCGTATTGCTGCAATTTGAGCAAGCCTTGGCAGCGGGCTTGAACCCTACAGCCTTGGAACATGCAGAACTGATTGATGGTGAATTTCGCTATATGAAGGCCATTCCCACCGGGGAGGTCTGCTTGGCATGTCATGGTGGTTCTTTGGCTCCGGCAGTAAAGGCCGCGATTGATCAAGCTTATCCACAGGATCAAGCCGTAGGCTTTTCCGTTGGGCAGTTACGAGGCGCCTTCAGTGTCATTAGAAAATAAACAATCTATTTCATCGATTGATATTGTCTATTTATTGTATTTTTAATCGAATTGGTCGATGTCTATTATGTCTCTATCGCGTTAACACGCACAAAGAACAGATTAGGAGACGACATCATGAGCACATTAAATAAATCATTCTTCCAAAAAGTTATGGCATCTGACGCAGGCATTGCGGCACTTTCACTGCGCATTCCGGTGGGGATTATCCTGTTGGCTCACGGCGCACAAAAGTTGTTTGGTGCCTTTGGTGGCTACGGGTTGGAAGGCACCGGGCAGTGGATGGCATCCATCGGACTGGAACCGGGTTACCTGATGGCATTGTTGGCGGGATCGGCTGAATTCTTTGGTGGATTGGCATTGATTCTGGGGTTATTGGCCCGTCCAGCAGCAATCGTTGCGGCAGTCACCATGTTGGTGGCGATTGTGACGGTGCATTTGGAAAACGGCTTGTTCCTGAGTAACAACGGCTATGAGTTTGGTTTAGCGCTGTTGGCGGCTTCGGTATCGCTGGTGTTTGCCGGTGCGGGTAGCTTGTCGATTGATAATGCCATTGCCAAGCGCCTGGTCACGGAGTGATCTGATCCTGAGAGGTCAGGGTATAACTTAATAACGCAGTAACGAAACGATAAACGCAGTAAAGGTGGGAAGACTATGGGCTTGTTAGTAGACGGAAAGTGGGTCGATCAGTGGTACGACACTGAGTCATCAAAGGGTGAGTTCGTTCGGGAAGGCAGTAAGTTTCACAGTTGGGTAACGGCCGATGGTTCCGCTGGCCCAACCGGTGAAGCAGGCTTCAAGGCAGAGAAAGGGCGTTATCACCTGTATGTCTCACTGGCGTGTCCGTGGGCCCACCGAACCTTGATCTTCAGACAACTAAAAGGGTTGGAAGACTACATTGGTGTTACCGTAGTCAGCCCGGACATGTTGGACAAAGGTTGGGAGCTAAAGCATTACCCAAGCGGTGAAATCAATGAGCCCCTGTACGGTTTGAAGTTCCTACATCAGTTGTACACCAAGGCCAAGCCGGGTTATACCGGGCGAGTAACGGTACCCGTGCTGTGGGATAAGAAAACAGAAACCATCGTCAGTAATGAATCTGCCGAGATCATTCGTATGTTGAACAGCGCTTTCGATGGTTTGACGGGGAATACTCAGGATTTCTATCCAACCGAGTTGCGTAAAGAGATCGACGCCGTGAATGAGCGCGTCTATCAAAGCATCAACAACGGTGTGTATCGCGCCGGATTTGCCACCACTCAACAGGCTTATGAGACGGCATACCAGGAACTGTTTGAGGCTTTGGACTGGCTGGACGCACGTTTAGCTAACCAGCGTTATTTGGTGGGGGCGCAAATCACCGAAGCCGATTGGCGTTTGTTCACCACGTTAGTGCGTTTTGATGCTGTTTACTACGGGCACTTTAAAACCAACAAACAACGTATTGACGATTATCCGAACTTGTCCAATTACCTGCGCGACCTGTATCAGGTGCCGGGTGTCAAAGAAACGGTGAACATGGAGCACATCAAGCGTCATTACTACTACAGTCATGACACCATTAACCCGACCCGAGTGGTGCCCGTGGGCCCTGAGTTGGATTACGACCGCCCACACAATCGGGACCAATGTGTTTAGAGATTCCTAATGTTCCTTGTTTTGAATGCCGTTGTGATCCACAACGGCTTTTCTTTGTCTGGGTAATTCATTCCTGCCTTGGTCATCCGAGCCAAGGACAAATCCTTGACGCAAAAAATAATCAACTATTGATCTATCGCAACTGAAACCACAAAACGTAACCAAACAGTCAATTGAATTTCGTTATCCTGCCGACTTAATCCATCCACGCAGTGAGGTCTTTATGTTTTCAGGTTGGTCATTGGCGCGAAAAATACAACTGACATTGTTAGCAATCGCACTGATTCTGTTGAGTTCTACCGTGGTTTTCTTCTATTACGATGAAAAAGCACTGACCGAGAAACTGGTTGAGCAAAACCTGGAGAGCATGGCACTGAATTATTTTGATTCGGTAAACGCCATGATGTTGACCGGCACCATTGCAAACCGTCGCATCATGCAAGACAAAATGCTCAGCCACGACGCCATTGTGGAAGCGCGAATTCTGCGGGGGCGAGGCATTACCAAAACCTTTGGTGACGGTCATCACGACCAGGCGGCAACCAATCAATTTGAGCGGGATGGCCTGAAAGGCAAGCGTGTCCTTGATCAGTTTGAACTCGATGGCAAACGCCTGATGTCACTAATTGTACCGATTCAGGCCACGGACGATTACGCCGGAACCAACTGCCTGACATGCCACCAGGTGGAGAAAGGTGAAGTGCTGGGTGCGGTTAAAATCACCTACGACCTGACCGAGGTCGATGACTCCATCTTCCGATCGGTTTCAAAAGCTGCGCTAATGCAGGGGGTGTTTACCCTGATTGGTTTTTCGGTGTTGGGCTACATCTTTAATCGCTTAGTGTTGTTCCGTCTTAAACGGTTACAGAACACCATTAAAACGGTAGAAGATAACCTCGACCTGAACCAGGAAATCGTGGTGCATCACGACGATGAATTAGGGGCCGTTAGTCGGGCCTTAAACAGCATGATGCGCAAGTTTAAAGACAGCTATCTGTTTGTGGCGGACTCGGCCAATCGATTGGTGACGGCGGCTGAAACGGTGGATGAGATTTCAGAGCTGACCAAAAACTCCATGATCAATAATAAGAAAGGCACAGATTCGGTGGCCGCCGCCATTATGGAGTTGGATGCTTCGGCCACCGAGGTTCAGCAGAATACTCAAATGGCGTCTCAAAAGTCGGAGATGGCCAGCCGCAATGCGTCCGAAAGTTTGCAACTGGTGGAACAGGCCAAGCACGGCATTAATGCCCTACGGGATGAGGTGATTCTGAATACAGAAAAGATCACCGAACTCAGCGAGCGAACCAACGAAGTGGGTAATGTTCTGGACGTGATTAACGGCATTGCTGAGCAGACCAATTTGTTGGCACTGAATGCCGCCATTGAAGCAGCGCGGGCCGGAGAGCAAGGACGGGGCTTCGCCGTTGTGGCCGATGAAGTTCGTTCACTGGCAACGCGCACCCGCGAGTCGATCGATACCATTCAGCAAACCATTCGACAGCTTCAGGAAGACGCCGGAGGCGCCGTGGAATCCATGACTTCAGTGAGTCAGCAAGCCAGCGATAAAGCTGAAGACGTGTCCAACGTGGCTAATCTATTGGTGGACATCACCGGTCAGATTGAAGAGCTGGATGCCTTGAACTGTCAGATCGCCAATGCAGCCGAACAACAAAATCTGGCGGCGGAAGAAATTACCCAAAGCACCGTAAGGATCAGCGAAGTAGCGGATGAGTCGAGCAAAGACGCCATTCGCGGCAAAGACGTCAGCGAACAGATGCTGGTGTTAGCTAACGAATTGAAAGTGCAGGTCGCCAAGTTCAAGCTTTAACGGGGCAAAGGTGTGTACAGAAAAGCGGTCATTTGTGCGGTACTTTTTGGCCACAAATGACCCTGCCGAAAGCCGCTGGCTGTGGTTATATGGAACTATTTGCGATTCGGTGCTACTTATTCTTTATTTATATAACAACAAGAAGGCACGATCAGTGCCCTTCGGCAATGACGATTACAACATAATAACTATATATAGCGATCACAAAATGTGACGACAACAAGGAGTGAACCATGGCCTACGAAATTCATGTAGGGATCAAGATTTCAGATCAAGCCGGGTATCAGGCATACCGGGACGGTATGATGCCCATCCTTCAACACTATCAGGGTGAATTTGTCTTTGATGTAACGGTCGATCAAACACTGACCAACGCATTAACCGAAGAAGTGGAACGGGTATTCATCATTCGCTTTCCTGACGAAGCCCATAAAAACAACTTCTTTGCCGACCCGGACTATCAGGCCGTACGAAAGGCGCATTTTGAATCGTCGGTCAGTTACTCGTCGATCTTTCGAGCGCATACGGTGGACAGCTTTTTAGTGGGTTAATCACGGTGTAGCTGATTGAGAAACGCTCTGAAATCAGTGACAGCTCACACCTCTGTGAATCTGTCTTCTTTGCTTTAAGGAACCTCTGAACAAGTCCCTCTCTGCTCAGGCCTATAAGAGAAATGTCTATTTGAGGCGCGGTTTTGAAGGCATAACGGGTTACGTCAAAAAGCCGCAACAAAAAAGAGACATTTCTCTTAAGGCCCCGAAGGGCGGGGCTTTAAAAACGTTAGAACTGGTAACCACGTTATGTGTTGAACTTCTTGAAAAGGTCTAGACATTCTCGACGAAGTTCGC
>JBFHTA010000293.1:0-4855 GCA_041590855.1 Pseudomonadales bacterium | reverse complement strand
TTTGGCATTTACTATGTCGAGTGTGGACTCTTTGCAAGCCATGGCTGCGAATGATCTTTCAGTGGACAGCCAGTTTAAAGATATGATTTCGTACCTTGCTAAATTTGTCAGTGCGGGTCTGATGGCTCCGGCGACCTAGGATTTTTATCCGCTGTATGGTTATGACTATTTTTTAAAAATGTGAACTGTGCCTCTAAATTACAAATGGTAATATAAGCCTTGTATGGCGTTGTTGCGCGTGTGCTAACATAGTGTTCTACGATATTAGCCGGAGTCATAGCCCGGTCAGTGCGATTAAACAAAAATAATAATTAATTTTCTGAATTTCCTAAGGCAGGGATATCTCTGTTATTTCTGGAATCAAGCTCAAATAAGGGTGGCGAATGGTTGGTAGCCCAGAAACTGTTTTCAGTTTAAGTGAACTGCGAAAGACAATTTCCCAATTACCTCTGATTGAATCAAAAATCAAAGCGATTCCCCTGGAGCCTTACTATATACAACGCTCAAACATAGAGAATCCTTTTAATAAGCCTCATACTACTTTGGCATTGGTGACCGCGCCTGCGGGCACGGGAAAATCCATTCTGTTAAGCCAATGGTTTCATGAATTGGTTGCGAAGGATGAAAAGGTTTGTTGGTTGAGTCTTTCCCGAGATGATAATGATCCGGTTCGTTTCTTTTCTTATGTTATTGAATCTCTTCAGAAGACGGAACCTTACATTTGGCCAGATATTGATGCCTCCTACAGACGATTTGATGATGAGCCCTCAGTCAGTTTCTTGCGTTTGGCGGAGCAGCTGATTGCGGATCTCGAAGAGTTTGAAGATCCGATTTATTGCTTTATTGATGACTTTCATTTGGTGGAGAGTCCCATAATCACGGCGGCAATCTCTCTGTTTCTGGCTCATATGCCATCGAATGTTCATTTGTGTATTGCCAGTCGACATCAACCGCAGTTGAGTGTGGGGCGTTATCGCTCCAAAGGTAAGTTATCAGAACATAAATATGCGGATTTGAAGTTTTCAGCTGAGCAAAGTCGACAATTATTGGATGCCATTGAAGCCCCCGTTAAACCTCAGAAACGAGATGATCTGATTAATGCGCTGGATGGTTGGACTTCAGGTTTAGTTTTGGCGTCGAATGCACTAATGCATATCTCACCTGAAGATCAATTAGCGATAGAAAGCTGTGAAGAATTTTTCGGGCATCACCAGGATTTCTTAAGTTACTTTTTTGATGATGCATACAAGCATCTTGAAGATTCAACTAAGCGTGCTTTAAAACAATTGTCGGTCGTAGAGAACTTCTCAAGTCAGCTCTATACCTCACTCAGTGGTAATAACGAAAGTGATGCCATGATGGAGCGGCTAAATGCCCAGCAGCTGTTTATTGAACCGATCGGCTTCGGGCAATATAAGTTTCATCCATTATATCGCCGTTTTCTGCATCAGCGGCTGATGGTGGATGAGCCGGAAAGCCTGATTCAACTGCATTTCTCAGCCAGTATGTGGTTTAGCACCCATAACCATAGTGTTGCGGCCATTGAACATGCCTTTGCGGCTCGTGATTACGAGATGGCGGCCAGTCTAATCAGTGCTTGTGTTTTTGATTTGCTGAATCAATCTTATGCGGTTCAATTGTTTGATTGGATTAAACAAATTCCACGCGATATTACACTTCAATACCCACGGCTTCAGTTGGTCCGTATTTGGGTGTTGATTCGTGATGGATATGATCAAGAGGCCGAGCGTGCTTTACTTCGTTTAATGCAACAAGATGAAAAACATCAGCCTCTTGGAATTTCAGAGCGAGAGGCTATCTGCTATTTGCTCTCTATTTTAATCAATTTACGAAACGACGATTTGGATAGCGCTAATGTCAGTATTCATAAAGTCCAGCCGTATTTTGATGAACTAGATCCTTGGTTGTCGGCACAATTTAATATCCTGGCTGCAGTGATTTTGATGCTGCAGGGGCGTCCGGGTGAGTGTGTGGACAACATCAGTTCTGCAGAGCGTTTTGCTTCTGAACTGAAAGGCAACTTCATGAATCATCTGATTGGTGCTATTCGGGCTTATCATTTCTATGAAACCGGTATGTTAAAAGCCGCTAAGGCTGAGATTACCAAGCTGGAAAATCATAAAGATGTGGTTGGGATCTCAGAATGGTATCGCCTGGTTAATGCCTTGTTAAACTTTGAAGGCAATAAACTGCAGAATGCTTGGGATATGCTCCAGGATCGCAGGCCAGTTGCAGAAGGTATGATTCAATCGAGCTTTTTGCAAGCGAGACTTTACGCAGTTCGAAGTCGCTTGGTGTCTTGGTTTCGTGACGAAGAATCCGGTTTGGATGAGTTGGAACGGTTGCTTAATCACTACAAACAACGTGGTCAACAGCGAGCATGGCGTATCTGTCGCGCTGCTCAGGCTCAACTGTTAATGGATCATGGTCGCTTTGATCGTGCTGAATGGTGTTTGGCTCAGGAGGGGGTTCTTCCGCAGATAGGTATTTCTCCTTACTTGTCTGGATATGGTTGGGTGATTGTTGCTCGATCAAGAGTTGCTTGGCATAAGCAGTCTATCAATGAGCTTCGAGCTATCTTCGATTTACTAGGGCACGATGTGGAGCGTGATGATGGGGTGAGTCGTTCAGGCACTGAAAATCTACTTTCCGCTATGTATCACTGGTTGGATGAGAATAAAGAAGCTGCGATGACCTTCTTTAGGAATGCCATTATTGCAGCCAGTGAACAAGGATACTTACGTGCTCTGGCAGAGTTACCGGAAGCCTTGTTGGTATTTATTGAGGCATCAAAGAACTCGGGCTTGTTCCACGATCCAGATTTAATTGCTTATGTAGAAAAACTCGAAAAAGCAATTCATGCTAAGCAAATGACTGGGCAATTCGAACTGGATGATCAGCAGGTTTCATTGACGGGCCGTGAAAAGCAGATCCTTGAGTTGGCTGCAGACGGTTTGTCTAATCAGGAGATCAGCGATCGAATCTTTGTATCTTTGGGAACTGTAAAATGGCACTTGCACAATGTCTATGACAAGTTGGGTGTAAAAAATAGAACTCAGGCCTTAAAAGCGGTACAGGAATTTCAGAAGGTTTCATGAGTTGTTGAATTTGGTTTATTAGAGCGCTACAAAATAAGACTGTAATTAATGCCACCGAGAGGTGGCTTTTTTGTGTCTGTTACTTTTGTATTTGTTACTTAATTGCTCTTTGTTGTTACTTTGATTCTCGAAGACTTAGGTCTAGCAAATTAGAACACTGACTGTTGGATCTTAGTTGGATAACCTGAACTAAAGGTTGGGTTGGTTGGTTGAGCTAAATGGTGTGTATCTTCGCTTATTGTTGGGTTTTCCGGAACGGAACGTTCGTTAAACTGGATTTAAGAGTTAAGACAACTCTCATTTAACGAAATACTCAAAAAATAATAATTAGGAGTTATTCCATGAAAGGTTTCAAAAAGCTGGCTCTAGTAGCTGCGATCGCTGCACCATTTTCTTCAGTACACGCACTAGAAGCAATCGACGATGCAATGCTATCTGACATGACTGGTCAGGCAGGTGTGACTATCGATCTAGAGACTTCTGTATCTATCGGTCAAGTGCAGTGGAACGATACTGACACAGCTGGTGTTGTAAACTTGAATACAATCGCTCTAGGCGGTTGGGCTCCACAAGGCGCTGACGAGGCGGCAGACAAGTTGGATAACGTTCGTTTGGTAATCGACTCAAACAACAACGGTGACTTGGAAATCTTGGTTGTAACTCAAACTGGCTTCAATGCTGACGGTACTGTAAACCCACAGGGTGAGCAGCGCGCAGTTGACTTGGGTCTACGTGTAGGTAGCGTTGAGTTGGCAGAGACAACAAACAACACGTCTTCTACTATCATGAGCAACATCAACCTTAACGTATTGTTGGGTCCTCAGAAGTTTGTTGTTCAGAACAACGATGCAAATGGCCTAATCTCTGCGAAAGGTTTCTTCCAGTTGCATGAGTCTTCAAGCTTGAAAGTTGACGTTGCAGGCGTAACGGTAGATAGCTTGAAAGTAGGTAACTTCGCAGGTGCTAACGTTGGTGGTATTGCTGGTGTTGATGCATTCACTGGTACTGACTACACTGCAGCTGGCTTCGCATACTACGATGTAGGTATCTCTACAAATGCAAGCGATCAGTTGGTTATGGACGTGAACAACTTCAATGCTGACATTCAAATGGGTGTATCTATCGGTGGTGCATCTATCGGTCAGATCACTATGACAGATTTCGATGTGTCTGGTACTCAGTTGACTGTTTACGGTCACTAATCCTTTGACCTGTCGAAAGATAGGTTGAGAAGAAAGCCGCCCTCGGGCGGTTTTTTTGTGTCTGCTGTTATTGTCTTTTCTTACTCTACTCTTGTGGTTATGTGACGCAGTTTTGGTTGAGTTATCCTTTCTGCTTTTTCTTGTCTGTTAAGCGCTTTACCTTGATTTGTTCTTTGGTGTACTCTTTTATGCCCGATGCTAGCCATTAAAATAATAAAAATATCAGGAGAATACGTTCATGCGTGCAATTATTTCTGTGGTCTTTTCAATCTTGTTTTTTCTTTCGTCTGCTTCTTTTGCGCAAGAAGAGGTGGAGGCCAAAGCAGGAGTTGATAGTGCTGAAATTGCCGGTCAACAAATGACAATTTTATTAAAATCTTATTTTACTCCGGCAACGAATGCGCTTGCGGGGTTGTCTGGTAACCTGGTTCCTTTCGCTGCCTATATTCTTAATGACGGCACTATGGGGCATCATAATTTGTCTGGTATTGAGCCAACAAATGATCCGAAAGCAGTAGATAACATGGTCGGTAT
>JBFHTA010000292.1:0-4862 GCA_041590855.1 Pseudomonadales bacterium | reverse complement strand
TAAAAATAGCGAACTGTGATTTAGCCGAAATAACGGAACGTGAACGAAGAACCGCTTGTGAAGAATATGGTTTACCAATTTATAACCGAACCACTTTCACGCGTGATTGAAGCCGGATAACGCCTTGCGCAGCGGCCGAGCAAAGCGAGGTCCAGCCCCTTTAGGGGCGATGCTGACGCAACTGGTTAGCCGGAGAACCCTTGGGTTTTAACGAAGCCCGAAAGTGAAGCCGCAGGCGAAACCGACCACCCAAAAATGCACCGGCAAGAATTAATAATGTGCAGATTGTAGCGACCTTGGGGCAGGTAAACCACGATTAAAATAGCGAACTGTGATTTAGCCGAAATAACTGAGTGTGAACGAAGAAAGGCTAAAGAAGAATATGGTTTACCCGTTTATAACGGAACCACTTTAACGAGAGATTGAAGCCGGATAACAGCTTAATTCTCCGACACGTGTCGCAGATCAGGATTTCCTATTTTACGACACACTGTCATTCCTAAACACCAATAAAACAACAACTTAATATAAATTACTAGAGCGCATAATCCCAAAGTGCGACAGCTCGATTAGCACAGCATCATCCCAAAAAGCGACGCTTCCAGAAATTTATCTAGTAGATTCAGTAAGTTGAAAAATCATCGCCATCAAAAACCGACACATGTCGGAGATCTTTCGTATTTACACCTGCCTTCCGCTCCATTTAACTGTATATAAAAACAGACACACAGAGTCCATCCATGCAAGATATACCCAAACAGATACCGGCCAGGCCTACCCGATTTATTGATCAACTTAGGTTCTTTATCAGAAAACGAGGTCTTGCCTACAAAACAGAGCAAACCTATGTACGATGGGTACTGCAATACATCCGATTTCATGGCAAGAAGCACCCTAAAGATCTAAACGAAGCGCATATCGAAGCGTTTCTGGATCATTTAGGCATTCACATGAACGCTGCGAAAAACACCCAACGAACAGCACTCAATGCTCTAGTATTTCTTTATCGTGAGTTCCTAGGAGTAGAAGTGAAAAACCTGGTATTCAGGCACTCCACCAAACACAGAAGAATCCCTGTTGTATTCACTAAAGAAGAGGCATTTTCAGTCATTGATAATCTTGATGGAAGCTATAAATTAATGGCTCAGCTTATGTTTGGTAGTGGCCTGAGAGTCACTGAGTGTTTGCGCTTGCGAGTGAAAGATATTGATTTTGGAATGAACATCATTTCAATAATTGATGGTAAAGGCGGTAAACATAGAACTACCCTACTTCCGTCTGCCATAACGTCAGACCTGACCAACCAAATTGAGCAGGTAAAGCATCTACACCAAGCAGATTTAGCCGCTGGTTACGGTGAAGTGTATATGCCGGATCGCTTAGCCATTAAATACCCGTCATCAGCAAAGTCATTAGCTTGGCAATATTTATTTCCCGCAAGCCAGCTATCTGTTGACCCACGATCTAAGAAACGACGCAGACACCATATCATAGACAGGAGTGTCCAAAGAGCGGTTAAAAAGGCGATTTTAGAGGCAGGCATTAATAAACACGCAAGCTGTCATACCTTCCGTCACAGCTTTGCAACCTCACTGTTGCAGCAAGGTTATGACATCAGAACCATTCAGAAATTATTGGGTCATTCGAAGGTAGAAACCACAGAAATCTATACACACGTAGTGAATCAAGGGGCTTATGGCGTGGTTAGCCCTCTCCAAAGATAACCTATCGTTTGCATTTTCAAGACACAAAAAACCCCGGCCAAAGCCAGGGTTCATGTGCTTAGGATGAACGATCCATCCCTTAAGTGATTACCTTATCGATACATTATTGAGCCCTACTTCTTGTTCTGCCACCACTTCCGAAGGCTGTACCGGGTTAACAGAAACCGTGAAGCTGTGGTCTGATTCAAGCTCGCCATCGGTCGCGGTTAAGGTCACTTGATACTCACCTGCATCGCCCACGTCCGGGTGCCAGAAAAGGGTTCGTTGCTGCGGGTTAAAGACCATGCCTACCGGTGCCTGTTTTAATGTAAACGTCAGATCATCAATGTCCGGGTCTTGCGAGTCAATATGGTATCGATACGGTAGCCCTTCTTCAGCGATTACTTCAGGGGCGGATGCAAACACAGGCGCACGATTTTGGTTAATGACATCCAAGGTGAAGGTTTGAGCCACTTGTGCCTGATGGCTGTCAGTAACTATCACTTCAATGGGGTGGGTTCCCGCCTGGTTAAAGCCCGGAGTCCAGTTGATCAGCCCGGTTTCCGCATCCAGCATCATGCCTTCTGGTGCTGTGGTTAACTGATAGTGAATTGTATCTCCGTCTTTGTCTTCGGCAATCACTTGATAAGTGTAAGGGATGTTTTCCTGGGCCTGTAACTCGGGCGAAGATTGAATCACCGGTGTTTGATTCAAGTTCTCAACCGTTAATTCAAACGACTGATCTACCTGGGTCTGGCCATCGGACACCGCCACAACCACTGGGTAGACACCGGCAGCAGATAAGCCCGGGGTCCAGCGGAGTGTGTTGAAGGTGTCCAGCGTCATCCCTTCCGGGCCGGAAACGAGTTGATAAGTTAACGGCTTTTCGTCTGCGTCTATTGCGTCTATCCGATAACGCCATTGGGTATTTTCAGTCACCGTCAGCAGGGGTTGAGAGGTAATTTCCGGCGCTTGATTCACATCGGTCACAGCCACGACAAACGATTCTCTCGCTGTGGCCTTTTCAGGGTCAGCAACTTCAACCACCACAAAGGCTTCCCCTGCCTGGTTGAAACCTGGTGTCCACTGAATCAAACCCGATTTCGCATCTACCGTCATGCCTTCCGGCGCTTGAATTAACCGATATTCCAACGCTTGCTGATCTGCATCCGTCGCTTCTAATCGGTATTGATACTGGCTGTTTTCAATAGCCTGCTTCGGCGCGTCAGCGGCTCCTTTCAAAAATTCCGGTGTGCGATTGGTGTTTTCTACCTGAATCACAAAGGACTGAATCGCCGTTAAATCCCCGTCAGACACTTCCACCTTAACCCCATGGCTGCCTGAATGATCAAACCCAGGTTGCCAATACAAGGTATTATTATCCAGTCTCATGCCTTCCGGCCCTTCCAAAATTCGGTAAGACACGCCATCCCGATCCGGGTCCTGACTTTTCAGGTGGTAACGATAGGCGCTGCCTTCCGCGACCATAGTAACCGGGAGCGACAAAAACTTAGGTGCGTAGTTCTTGTTAATGACGTTCAACATCAGCGTTTGGTCGGTATAGGCCCCTTCCTGATCCCTGACCCGAACGTGCAGTTCATGCATCCCGGCCTGATCGAACTGCGGGCTCCAACTGATTAACCCGGTGTTTCGCTGAATGCTCATGCCCTGCGGCGCGTTCAACAACTGATAGCTCAGTAAATGTTGATCGTGCGGATCTGTCGATTCAATCTGCACCCGATACGATTGACCTTCCACGGCATCGGGAAGCGTTTGCGTTGAAATCACCGGAGCCAGATTGGTATTCTCAATCACCAAGGTAAAGTTCTGATCGGTGGTATCAATGCCATCGCTGGCACGAACACTTACCTGCACAGTTCCTGCGTCCTGATAATCCGGCATCCAGCTTAATTGATTACCAGCCACTAGCTGATTACCACCAACCAGGTTCATCCCTTCGGGGCCTTTCAGTAATTGATAGGTCAGCCCTTGGCCATCGGCATCCGACGCTTTCAAGGTGTATTCGTACAGGGTATTTTCTTTGCCGGAAATCGGCGGATTTGAAACAAATTGCGGCGCACGGTTTACATCCTCCACCGTTATCTGAAATTCCTGACTGGCCTGCTTGCCTTTACTGTCTTCAACCCAAACCTGAACCTGATGAAGCCCGGCCTGAGTAAACTCCGGTAGCCATTCAATCAAGCCCGTTTGGGCATTGATGGTCATGCCTTGCGGAGCCATTGCCAATGAATAATTCAATACATCCTGATCCAGGTCCAACCCACTGACCTGATAGCGGTAAGGCTTGTTTTCCTGGCCGGTCATTATCGGCGTTGAAGTAATGCTTGGTGCACGATTATCGTCTAACACTGTTAGGGTAAAGTGTTGAACAGTTTCCTCATAATGGTCGGCCACGCCTAACCTAATGTCGTAATCACCTGCGTCCTGGAAGCCAGGTGTCCAGGTCAAGGTTCTGTCTACTTCATTAAATACCATTCCGGAAGGTGCCAGAATCGGACGATAAAATAGAGACTCATTGTCTTTGTCCGTGGCAGAAACCCGATATCGATAGGTCACGCCCTCTTTCGCCAACAACAATGGCTGAGTCTCAATCACTGGCGGGCGATTTACATTCTCGATGGTCACGGCAAAGGATTGATTCTGAATCGCCCCCTCCTCGTCCGTTGCCACCACAGTAATTTGATGTTGACCGGAATCATGAAATCCTGGTGTCCAGCGTATTTCACCGGTCGCGGCATTGATGGTCATGCCATGCGGGCGATTTTCCAGGTGATACGTAACCACACTGTTTTCGACGCTGGTATTATCGTCTGTGGCAGCCACCTGATACCGGTAGTCAACGCCTTCCGCGCCCTGAGTCACGGGTTCACTGGTAAAGACTGGCGGCTGATTGATGCGTGTTGCCACTAGATCATAAATGTAAAACTGGCTGTTTGTTGCAGCCCTTAATGTAAAGCTTCCATCCACCCGATACTGGGTTTTCATTAACCAACTGCTTGAGAGATGACGGTCTTTGCCATAACCCGCAACATTATCGTAGCGTTTCTTACTTTTGCGGTTCAGTACCCGCAGGGGTTTGCCATCCCCTAAATTGATTTCGGCGCTTTCATTACCAATGTTGGGTTCAAACATTTTCAG
>JBFHTA010000291.1:0-4877 GCA_041590855.1 Pseudomonadales bacterium | reverse complement strand
TGCTGTAAGGAATGGAAATATCAAAATGGAAATACCGTCGCGCAAGCAAAAGGCGCAACTGAAACAAACTTTCGCCCAATTCAAGACCGTAAGCTGTGTCTATTTGTTTGCACAGATCAATGAGTGTTAGTTGAGAGTTTTGAGCAATTTGCTTTGAATAGAAATCAAAGTATTGTGATTCATCGTCTAAGCTCATTTCCTGACTTTGAAGACTATAAAGCCATTCAATATTCTTGAAGACTACGACTGGTATTTCTTTTTCAGTCACCAGATACCAAGGTGTTTTCTTCTTTTGCCAAAAACGGCGCTCAATTTCTAGCTTCTCTACAGTTCTCGCATCCCTAAGCGCTGAGCTGTCTTTAACCTGTATGGCAAATAACGTCTTGCCTTTTTCTTTAGAGTTAACAACAAAGTCGGTACTCATAAATTGTGGTACACCATTACTGGCAGGGTGCAGTATTCCTGCTTCGTTACAAAGTTGCTTTGTAATCGTAATATCTAGAGGAAATTGTTCTCTGATATCGAGCGTAGACGCTCTCCATTGCAATAGCAGAAACGTTGCTAGCTCTAAATCTGAAAGAAGATGATGGGTTCGTTGCGTTAGATGGCCAAAAACCCGATGAGATCGACCTTCGGATGGAACATCTCTTACAGTAAGCCAGGGTTTATATTCAGAACCTAAACCTTGCCCGCGCCCTTGCTTAATCCAGCGAGCATTCTTAGCTTCAGTATTCCAATACCGTTTTTTGGCCATAAAAAAACCATCCATGCTAGTCTGAATTCAGATTAGCTCAGATGGCTTTAGTAAACAACTTTATTACTTTGTTAACAACTTTATTACTCGCCCACAACAGTGCCCAGGTGTTAAGGACGATTTACTCAACCGTCACAGACTTAGCCAAGTTACGCGGCTGATCCACATCAGTGCCTTTAAGCACTGCTACATGGTACGAAAGCAGCTGAAGCGGAATGGTGAAAACAATAGGCTCCAGAATCGAATGCATTTCATTCAAGGTGATCGTATGATCATCCGAGTAGTGGCCCACCGTCTTATCGTCAGCGACTACGAACAACTGACCACCACGCGCACGCACTTCTTCTAGGTTAGAGCGCAGTTTGTCTAACAACTCGTTATTCGGTGCTACTGTTACTACCGGCATATCGGCATCCACAAGCGCCAGAGGGCCGTGCTTCAACTCACCAGCTGGGTAAGCTTCCGCATGAATGTATGAAATCTCTTTGAGCTTCAGTGCGCCTTCCAATGCCACCGGGTACATGATTCCGCGTCCCAGGAACAAGGCGTTTTGCTTATCCGCAAACTGTTCAGACACGTTCAGGATGGCATCATCCAGCTTTAAGGCATCCGACAATAAATCCGGAAGTTTATGCAACTGACGAATCAATTCGGCTTCTGCCGTCTCGGGCAAGCCATTACGACGAGCCAGAGCAATCGAGATCATTAACAAAGACACCAATTGGGTGGTGAAAGCCTTGGTGGACGCCACCCCAATTTCCGGGCCAGCGTTGGTCAGAATGCACAAGTCCGATTCACGAACCAAAGAGCTGCCTGGTACATTACACACCACCAAGCTGCCCATCAGATTTCGTTTCTTCGCTTCTTTTAGTGCCGCTAAGGTATCCGCTGTTTCACCTGACTGGGAAATCGTAATGAAAAGGGTGCCGTCGATAAGTACCGTTTTGCGATATCGATATTCACTGGCAACCTCAATATTACAAGGTATACCCGCCAATTCTTCAATCCAGTACTTGGCCACAAGCCCTGAGTGATAACTGGTGCCACACGCCACAATTTGAACTGCTTTGGTTTGATCAAACAACTCAGCCGCTTTCGGGCCAAAGGCTTGTTCCAATAACTTATCCTGGCTGATACGGCCTTCCAAGGTCTTTTTGACCACCTCTGGCTGCTCGTAGATTTCTTTCAGCATGTAGTGGCGGTATTCACCTTTACTGGCAGAATCGACACCGTGTTCAAACTTGGTGACAGGATATTCAACGGCATCACCTTCGCTGTTGAATACAGACACACTATCTAGGGTCAGTTCAGCCACATCGCCGTCTTCAAGATAAATAAAACGATCGGTCACTTGGAGTAAAGCCAAAGCATCAGACGCGATGAAGTTCTCTCCCGAACCTACACCAATCACCAACGGACTGCCTAAACGGGCGCAAATCAGGCGTTCAGGATTGGAAAGTTCAATTACACCCAACGCATAGGCACCTTCAAACTGCGCAACGGCTGCCTGAACAGCAGCCATCAAGTCGAGTCCTGACGCTACCAGGCTGTTTAGCAAGTGAGCAACCACTTCGGTATCCGTATCCGAGGTAAACTCGTATCCTTTGGCTTTCAGTTCTTCACGGATGATTTCGTAGTTTTCAATGATACCGTTATGAACAATGGCCAGCTTAGGGCCACCGTTATCTGAGAAAGAGATATGTGGATGCGCATTGCGCTCCGTCGGTTTGCCATGCGTTGCCCAGCGAGTATGGGCAATACCGAGCTTACCATCGAGCTTCCCTTGCTGAATCAGCTCTTCTGCTGCCGTTTCTAAATCAACCACTTTACCGGCAGCACGAACACGGGTGATTTGATCCCCCTGGTGCAAGGCAATTCCTGCACTGTCATAACCACGGTATTCAAGACGCTTCAATCCTTCAATCAGGATATCTTTAACAGGACGTTGAGCAATCGCTCCTACAATGCCACACATACTCTATTCCAACTCTAATCCGTTACCAAAATATATTGCTCAACCTGCACTAAGACTGCTTTGTTGGGCGTTTCCATGTGGATAAGTTTTTCTGACGCCCACGGGCAATGGCTAACTCATTGTCCCCAACGTCTTTAGTAATCACCGAACCAGCCCCCGTAGTCCCCATTTTTCCGACTTTAACCGGGGCCACCAAACAGGTATTTGAGCCAATAAATACACCGTCATCAATTTCGGTTGTAAATTTGTTCACACCATCGTAATTACAGGTAATGGTGCCTGCACCAATATTCACCCCTGCTCCGACTGCTGCATCACCAATATAAGATAAATGGTTTACTTTACTGCCTTCACCAATAATGGCTTTTTTCGTCTCAACAAAGTTGCCGATCTTGGCTTTCGACGCCAGTTTGGTACCTGGTCTTAGTCGTGCAAATGGCCCAATATCGCACAGCTCATCAACCTCTGACTCATCGATCATTGAGTTGGCCTTAATATGAGCGCCTTTGCGAATCACAGAATCTTTGATAATGCAGTTTGCTTCGATGATGACATCATCTTCAATCACCACGTCACCTTCAATAATGACGTTCACATCAATGGTGATGTCTTTGCCACATTGAAGGTTACCTCTTAAGTCAAAACGAGACGGGTCAATTAAGGTCACGCCATTAATCAATAACTGTTCAGCCTGAACCTGCTGATAAATACGCTCAAGGGCTGCCAATTGTACTCTACTGTTGACACCTTCCACTTCCCAAGCAAAATCAGGCTGGGTCGCTGAAACACTTTTACCTTCAGATACCGCCATTTCAACCAGGTCAGTTAAGTAATATTCTTGTTGGGCATTATTATTCGACAGCTTTGGTAGCCATTGAGCAAGTAACTCGGTTTTCACCGCCATGATGCCAGTATTGATCTCGGTGATCTGATGTTGTTCCGGCGTCGCATCTTTATGCTCCACAATGGCTTGCACGGCTCCGTCGTCTGACCGAACAATTCGGCCATAGCCGGTTGGATCAGCCATCTCTAACGTCAGCAATACTAATTCTTTATCCTGAACTTCAGACATTAACCTTGCCAAAGTTTCCTGACGGGTCAGAGGTACATCACCATAAAGGATCAAAGTCACCCCGGACTGACCTTCCAAACCTGGAAGTGCTTGCTGTACCGCATGACCGGTGCCTAATTGCTGTTCCTGCAGATACCAGTGCAAGTCGTCGCCCACTAATGTCTCTTTCACCCGATCTGCACCATGGCCAATAACCACATGCACAGCGGCTTTCTCTAAAGACTGCGCCGTATTAATCACCCGCTGAGCCATAGGCAATCCAGCAATCGGGTGAAGAACTTTAGGCAAAGAGGATTTCATCCGGCTTCCTTGGCCGGCCGCAAGAACAACGACATTTAGAGACATAGAATAGATTCCGATCTATTAGCTGAGGATCTTGATAAAAATAAAAGATTCATTATACATACTTGTTATCAGAGCGCACGACAGAGACATGGCCACTGATAACTTATAGGCAAAAAAAAAGGCAGCCGAAGCCACCTTTTTCTGCGTCTGCCCGGGTCTAGTGACCGCCACCAACCTTCTTACGAAGTTCAGAGATGGTACGAAGCATAGCCGTAGCTTCAGCAAGTTTTGTCGCAGCAACCGAGTACTCGAAGTCATCGCCACGGTTCTCAAGCTCACCTTGAGCCTGAGTACGTGCTTCTTCCGCAGCTTGAGCATCCAAATCTTCACCACGTACAGCTGTATCAGCCAATACGTTGATCAGGTTTGGTTGTACTTCCATAAAGCCGCCAGTAACGAAAAAGACTTCTTCTTCGCCGTTCTGTTTGATGACTCGAACAGGACCCGGCTTTAACTCAGTCAGCAAAGGGGCGTGACCCGGGGCAATACCCAAGTCACCCATTTTACCGGCTGCAACCACTAACTCCACCAAGCCGGAGAACATAGTATCTTCGGCGCTGACGATATCGCAGTGTACGGTGATAGCCATGTTAGTTGCCTCTCTTACCGGTTACTTAGATAGTCTTTGCTTTTTCAACTGCTTCTTCGATCGCGCCTACCATGTAGAATGCCTGCTCAGGCAATGCATCGTAGTCACCAGCCAAGATGCCTTTGAAACCACTGATAGTGTC
>JBFHTA010000290.1:0-4879 GCA_041590855.1 Pseudomonadales bacterium | reverse complement strand
TTTCAATCGACTTCCTACAATTAGCAGCGTTAAAAATTCCAGAATCAGAAAGGTGATCTGAACGTCGGTTGTTCCTGTATCAAAGACCATTCCTTCTAGCCGCCCGACAAAAAGTCCGCCAGCCAAGAACAGGATTGCCAGTAAGCCTGTACGGGTATGCTCTTTTGCGATTACCGCGAGGAAGAGTCCAGCGCCCAAAATTAATCCTCCATACGCAGCGATGAATTCCATTTTCGCCCCAGGCTGTGAAAGGCTAAAACGTAATGTTTCTGCAAAGAATTCTGTGGCAAAAAAAGCGGGGAGGGAGAAGAGGGCAAAGAGCACGGCATAGCTTTGTACGATGAGGGTATCTGCTTTCATTTTTGTATCCTTACTGATTATGGGTTTAACCAGTAAGGTAAGAAAGTGGCTTCAGATTAACTATTACCTCTAAGGTAATTGATTTGAATTGTTAAGCTGGATTTCTTCACAGAACTGCTGGGTAGCTTTATCAGCAGGGAAGAAACTCTCGATGCGTATGTCTTGGATGGCAACGTCTCTTGGGGTGCCAAAAGTAGTAAAGGTTGAGAAAAACGTTAAGTGAGTGCCATCTTTACAGAAGTGAAAGTTGAAAATGGCGTTGTTGTCTTCCTCTGTTTGAGAGGCCTCTCGCCAATTTGGGGGCAATTGATACTCTCGTTCCAGCCGCGTTATCAGGTCATAGCCGGGCTCGCCTGGAGGAATAGCCAACACTTCCTGTTGCAGGTGTTGAAGTATCGCCCGACTGGTTTCTTCCCAATTCACGATATAGGAGCGGAAGCCTAACTCTGAAAAGTAAATTTCATAAGCGTTCTGGGTATGTTTAATCAGTTCAGGGCTGGCCATAAATTGCATCAATTTAATGGCGCCATCATTCATCATTAAAAAATTTCCACTTGGGTCCGTCACAATGGCGGGAAAGGGGTTGTGTTGATCGATGATTCGTTGAATGGCATGGCGGGTAAAAGCAAGTTCTTCTGAGAACAAGTTGCTGGTTCGGTATTCGGGTGAAAAGCCCGCTGCGTCAAGCATTCCATTGGTGTTTTTAAAAGAAAGCTCTAAGGCCTGGGCAAGCTGTAACACGGTTTGCCGTGTTGGTTTGGCTTTGCCATTTTCCAACTGATTCAGGTGTTTAGGGGACAGATCACAAGCTAATGCCAGATCCATTTGGCTGAGTTTGGACAAGGCTCTCCAATAGCGAAGATGCTTTGGGAAATTTAAATCGGGCATGTCGTCATTCGCTCTTATGCTGTGTTGCATCCATTTGAGGTTCCCTGGTGGATGATAACAACCCTGGGAAGATCGCGTGGCATAAAATCCAGTGAATGTCGTAATTTGTGAGATATCGCAAGTTGTTGGATAATACGCGCTTTCCGACGTGCTTCCAGAGCGCGTTGCTGTATTGATTTAAACAAGAGATGCCCTATGCCTAATTGCCCAAAGTGCGATTCAGAATACCCTTATGAAGATGGCCCGAGCTATATCTGTCCGGAATGTGCCTACGAGTGGCCAATCAATCAAGAGGAAGAAGAACGCCTGATTGTTAAAGATTCCGTTGGCAACATTCTTAGTGATGGCGACAGTGTTACCGTTATCAAAGATCTCAAAGTGAAAGGCTCTTCATCGGTGGTGAAAGTAGGCACCAAGATCAAGAACATTCGTTTGGTTGAGAGCTCCGACGATCACAATATTGACTGTAAAGTCGATGGGGTAGGCGCAATTAAAGTGACGCCGAAATACGTGAAAAAAGCCTAGTACCAAAATTTCTTGGATTCTTACTTTTCATTTCGCAAAGTTACTGAAGGTGGCTTTGCGTCGTCTCTTGTTCATAATTCACACTCTTCTCCAAAATCCCTTCTTTGATTAATTATTCCTAGTCTCCTCATGCTTAAGTTCTATTGATAAGTTTGTTTATATCTGCAAGTTTGTGTTTTTATTCTATATCTTTGATTTGCATTGGTTTTGTTGGTCTTTGGCTAGGCCTTCGCAACGTGTTTTGCAACTGAACATAAGGGACTTATAAAAAATGAACAAAGGATTGGGTTATCTTCTAATGGTGTCAGGCCTTGTCGCTTGCGGTGGTGGAGGCGGAGGTGGCAACAGCGGTACGCCGTTAAATCCTGATCCCGCAGAACCTTCCAGCGTCTTAACTATTCCTGTGGTGGTGCACGTTCTTTACGAAGATGAATACCCTGACTCTAATCTCTCCGATGAGAAAATTTTGTCTCAGATTGCAGTGTTGAATAAAGACTTTAGGGCTTTGAACGAAGACCTAAACACGGTACCCGAAGAGTTTCAGCCCTTCGTTGCGGATGTGGGCCTCGAATTTAAAATGGCCGAAATCGACCCTGATGGCTTACCTACTAATGGTATTACCCGCACAGAACGAAGCTTTGTTGATTTAGACGGCGTACATTTCACCAATGCGGGTGGAAGAGATGCCTGGCCAACTGACCAATACTTAAATATTTGGCTCTATGACACCGCAGATCGTAACGGCAATGTAGGGGCCGTGGGCAGGGCTCAGTCACCTGGAGGTAACCCATTAACGGACGGTGTGGTTTTGGATTATCGGGCCATGGGCACTTTGCCGCCTCTGTATGGTTCCTATACCAAAGGCAGAACCGCAACCCATGAAATAGGTCATTGGCTCGATCTGCGTCATATTTTTGCTACTAATGGCTCGTGCGAAGCATCAGATTTGGTCGACGATACACCGACGGCTTTGAATCAATATGAAGGGAAACCAACTCATCCTTCAAGTTCTTGCGGCAGCAATGATATGTTCATGAACTTTATGGATTACTCGGACGATGACGTTTTGGTGATGTTCACCAAAGGCCAGAAAGAGCGAATGCGAGCGGTATTTGAACCTGGTGGTGGTCGTTACGACCTTTATCTTAATATCACTACAGATAATGATTAACCTGAGCGCAGACAACGTTAAAGCGCTCGACCCCGAATCGGAAAAATAGAAGAAGTAATTAATTATGGACGATGTAACCATTATCCAGATCAACTTTGATCAAACATTAATTCTTAGCAAACGTGACTTCAGTATCGCAGAGCAAGATGAAGACGGTATTGAGCTGCTTTATAAGGGCGAAACTCGCTGCCAGCCGTATGTGTACTTCAAGCCGCTGCTCAATAGGGACGATCGAACCCAATACGATTATGAAATGCTGTTGTTTGAATGCTACGAAGACTTTGCGGTATTGCTTGAGCAAAATGTCGAGGAGCATTCGGATCACTTTGTGGTTCACAGTCGTTTTGCTCTGCGACAGGAAGAGACAGAAACCTTATCCGGAATGGAGTTCTCCTATCCTGAAGAGGAAGGGGTCTATCAATACCACATTCAAAACTCGATTGTGCCAGTGGATGATTCTCGGATTTCTACCAATCCTTTGGATATAGACGTTGAAGGGCGTTTGGAGGTGGAGAGAGTTGAGGTGCCATTGGTTGGCTCGTATTTGTGTCCGACGAAATAAATGCGCTTGAACACTGAACTGTTTTAACCGCTTCTTTCGATGAGGGCGCCTCCGTACCTCCCAGATCTCTGTACGAGGTGAGGTACGGTCGACGCTAAGAAGCCTTACTTGGTCGGAGTTTAACTAAATCCGTTAAGACCGCCTCCAGACCGCCGTAGACGGAGATGTTATTGATGAGTGGCTTATTTCCGAACCTTCACACACCAAGTGTTTGTATCTGTTTGCTCCAAGGTTATGTCGATCTCCATAAAGCGTTTAATCACATCAATGTTGGTTAATAAGTGTTGGGTCGGTTTCAGCGTGGTAAATTGACCGCCAGCACCTAACACCATTGGCAGCAAGAGTTGATCTGCCAAATGCTTTCCAACGGGCACATCGGTTTTCAAATAGTCTCGCAGTTCTTCAATGGCTCGCTGGGCTACCTTTTCTGCGCTGACGCGTTTTTCGCCGACCACTTCAATGACTTCAACAAGGTGTTGGCTTTTCACACGCAGCGACAGGATGTTCCCCGGGCCTTGTGATGACACCATTTGTTGTTGCAGTGCCTCATCGGGCCAAGCACACTTCCTCTTTACCTGCGTTAATTCCCGTTCATTGACGCTTCTGGGAATGCGTGACGATGTTGCCATTGCTGTGCATTCCAGTATTTCCCCTCGATGCATCATCTCAAGCGGTTGAAGCCCATCGGTTGGCTGAACTCTTGTTGGCTGAATTCTTACTCGCCACGCACCGCCACCGGCAGGGTAGAAACCGTATCGTTCCAGTTTGACCTCCGCTCGGTATCCCAGTTGATTGATCACCGGAAGGAAGCTTTGCTCAATAAAGTCAAAGCTGGGGGCAGAACCGTTATGGGTTCCGCCTTCCAGGGTTATTTCACTGGCTCCGTCAGAAAAACACAGTGGCAAAAAGACGGTTTGGAAGACCAAACTGGTACTGCCTGCTGAGCCAATCGCGAACCGATAGTCGCCCGATTCAATCTTTCCTGGTTTGAAGGTTACGTCCATCGAACCAAGCTCTGCGCCTGAAACCTCTGCACCACAAATGCTTTGTGCGGCTTTCAGACACGTTAAATGCTGCCGTAATAAACCGGGCTTTGAGCGGCCGGCCCGGATGTTGTAGATCCGAACCGGTTTGCCAAGGTGCATTGATAACGTCAGTGAGGTGCGGAAGATTTGTCCGCCGCCTTCACCGAGTTGTCCGTTAATTTCGATCATGCTTTATCCTTTTACACAGACCACTTGTTTTAGCGTATAGACGATTTCAACCAAGTCTTTCTGTGCTTCCATTACTTTCTCAATGGGCTTGTACGCTGATGGTGTTTCATCAATCACGCCTGCATCTTTTCGGCATTCCACATCGGCCGTGGCCTGACG
>JBFHTA010000289.1:0-4978 GCA_041590855.1 Pseudomonadales bacterium | reverse complement strand
TGTGCACCTGCTCAAAGTCCAGCCGCCGGTAGCGTTCGTTATCCGCACGTAAGGAAATATTACCGTCACGGGTTTCCAGTGTTCCGGCCTGATAAGAAAGCGACGATTGCTGAATACGGGCCACCACATCATCGGCACTCAACTGATAGGCCAGCAGTTTTTCCGGTTTGAGTTCCACCCGAATTTCCGGCTGTCGTTTACCCCAGGTGTTGATTTTTGAGACTTCCGGCAAAGCCAATAAGGTTTCGCGCACTTCGCTGGCCACCGTCTGCAAAGTAACTGTATCCACCTCGCCGTAGAGCTGAACGATCATCGCAGCCAGGTCAAAATCGTTACGGGTAATTAAAGGCTTTTCCGCATTCTCGGGTAAGCCTTCGATGGCGTCCAATCGGGATCGTACCTCTTCTGATAAGCGCTGTAAGGAATAGCCTTCCTGCTTTTGGACTTGCACTTCGGAATGCCCTTCGCTGGAAAACGCCGTCACCTTTTTTATACCCGCCAGCCCTTCGATGGACTTTTCAATGCGTCGGGTAACTTGCTGATCCACCTGATCCACATGCGCATTAGAAAACACTGTGGTAATGACCAAGGTATCCGCCGGTAATTTCGGGAAACCCTCCACCCGAATGGAAGACACAGTTAACCAGCCCGCCGCCACTATCAGAACCATCATTAAATTGGCCGCCACCGGATTACGAATAAACCAAGCTGTTAATGCGTGCATGGCTAGCCCTCCGCCCGGTTCACAGGTTGCACCGACAAACCGGTTAGATAAAAGGCCAGTGGGGTTGTCGCCACCCGTAATCGCCCATCACTGAACCAGTCGTCTTCTTTTGGAGGGGAAACCAACGCCTGATCGCCATCGAACACAACCTCTTCGGGCGAGTAGGAACGCAAGGTATTGTCTGGCGTGACGACCCACACCAGACCTTCGCGAGTCAGCGCCCCTTGGGGAATTCGTAAGGTGCCCGGTTTGTTCTTACCCGGTAATTGGGCACGCACAAAGCGACCAGGAATCAAACCGGCTTGTGGCTGAGTATCGATCTCTAAATACAAGGGGTATTGACGGGTTTCTTCGTCCATCCGATGGCCACCACGCACCGCCTTGGCGTTCCCCAAAAACTGATGGTTAGTACCAAACAGCGGCACCGTTTGATCCTGCCACTGGCTGGATAAATTCTTCCATTGCTCTTCATTCAAAGACACCTTGAGCATTAAATGCCGATGATCGAGCAAGCGAACGATCGGGTCACCCTCAAACACTAACTGCCCAAGCCCCACAAAACGTTCCGTCACTAAACCACCGAACGGTGCTTGTACTTGAGTGTACGAGAGATGGCGTTGCGCCAACTGCAATTGGCGCTTTGCCGACTGAAGGCTGTGTTCAGACAACGACAGTTGCGGCAGAAACAACGCCAAATCACTAGGCTTCTTTTTGAAACCGGAACGTGCCCAATCTTTCCGGGCCAACTCGGTTTTTTCTTTGGCTTGCCAAAGCTCCAACTCCGCCTGTGCCACCGACAACTCGGCTTGGGTCAGTTCGGCCTGATAGCGGGTATCCTCTATGGTCATCAACACCGTACCTTGTTTGACCATGGCCCCGGCTTCAAACTGTGGCGAAAGATCAGTCACTTCACCATTCACCTGCGCTTTGATGGTGACATCCCAGCGAGGCAACAGCTCTCCATAGACCGATATTTCACTGCGGTGCAAATCGGGCGCGATCTCCACATAACTGACCAAGGGCAGCAAAGGCCGGGAATCGCGTTCCACCGAAGACGTCGCCACCGGCTCTTCAATGACAATCAACGCCACAAAGAAAAAGCCAATGGCCAGCAATAGATAAAAACCACGAAGAAGAAACTGTCGCATAACCGTGTTCGCCTGAGTTAATCATTCAAGCGAACACTGTATCTAAGGTGGGATTAAGAAAGGCTTAAGGTATGAGAGGCGGCGCTTTTAACGCTGTAAAACTTCGTTGAACTTCTTTAAAGGAGTCGCGTGAGATGCCTACCAAAAAATTAACACTTCAACGCCATCGACTTGCTGTTGAAAATGAAACTTCCAATCAAGTTTCTGACAAATCCGCTCCACCAATTGCAGCCCTAGCCCAAAACTTTGAAACTCAGTAGAACGATGATCCGCGTCCACATCAATGGGGTTTTCGATGCTAAAACCGTCCTGGTTAAAGTGGATTCGAATCGTCCCTTCCATCGTAAACTGGCAGGCGTTTCTGAGCAGATTGGCAAACACAATCACCAGTAAGTCTTCTTCAATCTCTATAGAGGTATCTTCAACAAAGGGCTCGATGGTCACGTCGCGGTTGGCAATGAGATACTGATGATCCGAAATTTGTTTTTCGCAAAAGTCCTGCAAATTCACCAGGCTTTTCTCGATGGGTTTTTCCGATTCTCGCGCCAACCACAATAACGCCGAGGACAAGCGGCTCATGTCGGAACTGGCTTTTAAGGCACGCTGAACTGTGGTTTGCTCCGCGCCAGAGAGTTTGAAATCCAGGGTATCGAGGCACGCCTGAATGGTCGCCAACGGTGTGCGCAATTCATGACTGGCGTGCTTTAGAAATTGCTGTTCTCTGAGGTTGTATTCAGTAATGCGATCCACCCCTGATTTAAGCTGTTTTGCCAGGTCATTCAACTCGGCAATCGGAAAGGTCTGCTGACTCAATTGATCATCGTGTTTCAGTCGTTCCGCCCAGGCACTTAATAACACCATCGGCTCGTTCGCCCGTTTCAACAACCAGAATACAAACAAGAACAGACCGATAAAAATCAACAGCAATAACCAGGCGGAGTTGACTATCAGCGTCCAGATCACGCCCGAGATCATGCCTTCCGTTTGTTCTGCCCCATATTGCCACAACAAATAAATGGAGTGACCCTGATCGTCGTACCGATACAACGACAGGTAATCACCATCGTCGTTGGGCGACGCCAATTCACCTTCGTAAGTTTCAAAGGCTTCAATCTCGTTTGGAAACACCGAACGCAACTCCGTCGGCATCTCATCCAGACTGAAGTAGACCTTATAGACATCGCTGTTGGGGGCCGACTGCAAAGTGCGTTTAGGCCTTTGATCTTCACTTTGTTGCGTCTGTATTTCTAACTGCGGTTTTAATTGTTGTGCCGATTGCTCTTCTACACTTCGTTCCAGATAGTCCTGCAAAATATTCTTGGCATCCAGAATAAACATTTCATTGGCGGCAAATTCCAACGAACGCCAGTTGATGTAAAAAATGGATGCAATGACTGCGATGGAAAAAGCAATGGCCGCCCAAATGACCTGCCAACGTAATTGTTCGGCCAGCGTTTTAGAGGCCGTCTGATTATCGGCAGATGTCGGATTCGTTAGTTTTCGCATGATTCATCCACAGCAATGCTCAACCCCAAACCGGTGACGGTTTTAATTAACGGAAACTCAAAAGGCTTATCGACGGCTTTTCGCAGCGCATGTAAATGGACATTTAAACGGCCTTTATCTGGCTCTTCATCTGGCCAAACCCATTGTTCAATGTCAGCACGGGACACCACTTTCGGGCTGTGCCGCAACAGAATTTCCAGGATTTTCCACTCAGTGGGCGTCAACGTAATCTCTACTCCATCACGCTGTAATCGACGGGATTCGATATCCACCGTCAACGGCCCTAACTTATGCAACGCCTGTTGATTAAGCGAACGGCGATACAAGGCATTGAGTCTCGCCCAGAGTAAAGGCATCGGGCACGGCTTCACCACATAATCATCGACACCGGCAAGAAACCCCGATAACTGATCTTCCGTCGTACCCATTGCCGTTAACATTAAAATCGGCGTGGTATTTCCCTGCTTCCTAAGTGCTTGGCAGGCATCCATACCATCCAGCTTAGGCAACATTAAATCCAGGATAATGGCATCGAAAGATTCCTGTGTTGCTAGCTCAACACCCGCCAAGCCGTTGTAAGCAAAATCACACTCGGCACCTTGCAGTTCCAGAAACTCTGCAATCGACGTTGCCAACGCCACATCATCTTCGACAATCAGTATTTTCATAAACCAAAAACCATCAACGGCCACCACCCTAAAAAGCCAACACATAAGAACCATAGAAGACTATAACAAAGCGTCTTAAGATTGCCTTAAGACTTAGCTTCCCCGTATCGATACGAGAGCCAAATATGCCAATAATCAGTCACTTTTTAGGCACTTAGGCGAGATTTTTCACACAAATTCAAGGAGGTGATCACTTTTAGCACTAAAGGCTGAGAAACAGTTAAAACGGGCGTTTGAATGACTTTCACAGAGCTTATTCAACAAGTTATCCACAGATAATGTGAACAAGTTGTTTCAGTGGCAAGAACCTTTGATGTCATCCCAGCTAACTGCATCTTGTTCACCGGATTCCAATTCTTTCAAGCGTTGATTGGCAACATCCAGCCAAGCTTGATCGACACCTTCATCCTGATCTTCTTCGAGCGAATTCAATAAAGAATGAGCTAACTCCGCCCGCTCTTTTTTGGACAGTTTTTTCGCATCCTGAAGTGCTTGTTGTAAGGTCATCATTCATCACTCACGATCTAAGTCTGGGACAGTTAAGGTCATATACGTTAATTATGGCGCGTTCCATGCTCAATGAGAAATTTATCGTAATTTCATATGCACCTTAGCTTCAAGAACACCATCGCTATAGTAATGGCATCATCCAAGGTGCTATGGCGGGAAAGAATGCTGTCTCCGAATCATTACAGCAATAAAAAAGCTGGCTTCAAACTGAAGCCAGCGAAGCACGCCCAGGGAAGGCGTTTTGCATTCAGCGCGGTACTCGCAGGGAAACTCATACCGCACGATTAATTTCCACAAGGGAAATCAAAAAAGGAGCTCAAAGGCCAGGCGATCAAACCGTTTGCCACTGGGCGGTAGCAAGTGAGAGCACATGGTTTTGTTAACTCAGCCCAACCACCCCGACCTTTGAACTGCCATTCCTT
>JBFHTA010000288.1:0-4983 GCA_041590855.1 Pseudomonadales bacterium | reverse complement strand
TAGTGCATAGCCCTCGTGAAGTGTACGACATGGGGCTGGAGTCATTGGCACTTTGGCCTCGATGGTTGAAAGAATTGGAAGCTACGCAACACCAGACCATGCATTTTCGTCACGCCGGTTCTTTGGTGGTGGCGCATCCGCAAGACCAAACGGAGCTCGAACAGTTCTATCTGGATTTAAAACACAAGTTGGCAGACGAAGAAGCCCACGGCCGCCCCGGCTTGGATGAGCTGGTGGACCCTCTGAACCATACCGGCATTCGTACCCTTGAACCCGCCTTATCGCATTTTGATCATGCGTTGTACCTTAAACCGGAAGGGGACTTGAATAATCGTCGTATTCTTCACGGTTTGTTAGCTGACTTACAACGGCTCAAGGTCACGCTGGTTGCCAATACCAAGGTGCGCTGTGAACCCCTTCAAATCATTGACGAAGACGACAATCAGTACCGCTTTGATCTGGTGCTGGATACCCGGGGTTTAGGGGCCAAACCGCAGTTGCAGGAATTGCGCGGTGTGCGGGGGGAAGTGCTTAATGTGGAAAGTCATGATGTTACTCTGAACCGGCCGATTCGTTTGATGCACCCAAGATACAAACTCTATGTGGCGCCTAAACCAAACAATCATTTCGTCATTGGCGCGACCGAAATTGAAAGCAGCGATATGTCACCAATGAGTGTACAATCCTGCTTGGAATTAAGCAGTGCGCTCTATACTATTCATCCGGCCTTTGCCGAGGCGCGCATCGTCGAACAGTCGGTGAATTGCCGTCCGGCCATGCTGGATAACTTACCGGTAGTGAATGCCGAAACGGGTCTGATTCAGGCCAATGGTTTGTATCGCCATGGTTATTTGCTAAGTCCGGTGGTGGTCAATCAGGTGTTAGCTCAAATCGATCCGGCGCTGGTCGAATAACAGCAGTCGACTCATGTCAAAGATGTCAGTAAACGTCGAACAATAAGGTGACGGAATGGAAGTTCTGATAAACGGTGAAACTAAGCAGGTGTCTTCAGCCACATTGCAGGCGATTCTTGAAGAATTGGCGTTTGAAGGGGATTTTGCCGTGGCGGTGAACAGTGAGTTTGTGCCTCGTTCCCTGTATTCAACGCAGGCCATTCAGGCTGGTGATCAGATCGACGTGCTTTCACCCATTGCAGGAGGCTAAACCGGATGTCGCAAGAAACTACCTCTTCAGATATGTTGACGCTCTATGGTGAGCGTTTCTCCAGCCGGTTATTGATTGGTTCTGCTTTATACCCGTCTCCGGCAATCATGCACGATGCCGTTCAGGCTTCTGGGGCGGAGATCATCACCCTGTCGTTACGACGCCAATTGGCCAGCAATGCGCCCGCGACTGGTTCGGGTGGTGGCTCAGGGATTGGCGCAGCGGCGGCACAGCGTGAAGCCAATGAAATCTGGCAGTACATTCAGCAAATGGGACTGAAGTTACTGCCAAATACCGCAGGTTGTAAGACCGCCAAAGAAGCCATTACTTTGGCGGAGATGTCCCGAGAAATTTTCAAAACCGATTGGTTGAAACTGGAAGTGATCGGTGACGATTACAACCTGCAGCCAGACCCCTATGGTCTGGTTGACGCTGCCGCAGAGTTAATTAAACGTGGGTTTAAGGTGCTGCCGTATTGCACCGACGACTTGGTGGTGTGTCAGCGTCTTTTGGACGCCGGGTGTGAAGTTTTGATGCCTTGGGGCGCGCCCATCGGAACCGGGCAAGGATTACTGAATAAATACAATCTGGGCAGCATTCGTGAGCGCATTACTCAGGTGCCACTTATTATTGATGCTGGCCTGGGTGCGCCGTCGCAAGCAGCGGAAGCGATGGAAATGGGCTTTGATGCGGTGTTACTGAATACCGCTGTGGCCAAAGCGGCCGAGCCGGTGTGGATGGCACAAGCCTTCAAAGGCGCTGTGGAAGCCGGACGTCTGGCTTATCAGGCCGGGCTGATGTTGAAACGTCAGACGGCCAGCCCAAGCACACCGACCGTTGGTATGCCGTTCTGGCACCAGTCTAAATAACCGTTTGATGGATGGTCTGCGAGTCTATCGATAATTCGATTTACCCGTGACAGACCATCTTCCTTTCTCTCTGAAACGTCCCGTTTTTAAAGACAATAATCCCCCGGCAGTCTGAATCAGAATGACCGCTGAAGTGATGTAATATCTGTGTGTAGAGGGCGATTACGCCTTAAAATCGGGCGAACACCGGGTATTAGGGTCGGGGTTTCTGGTACGAGTCTTTGGTTTGTTGTTTTTGCTGACGCACTTCTTGTTCGTGAAGCTGCCATTCATTGATTTTGTCGGAATTCTCATGCCCTTGGTAGAGCGTGATTGGTGCATGATGTGGGGTGTCTTGCAGTGACGATTCTGACATCTGAAATCTCCTTCTTCATCATCTTGGGAAAATAACTATAGACAAGCCAGTGAGAAGGCGATGAAGAAAGCGTGTAAGACATTTCCCTAAAACTCTGTGGCATTTTTGCTGTCTTTTTATGGTGGAGCTGTGGTCACCGATGAGATGTCGGAGTGATCTGATCCCCTGATACACTGCGTAAAGCTACAATAAAGAAGCGTTAAGCTACTTTGATTAATAAAAAGGCTGTGGTGCAATAGCGGCTTTACATAGAATGATTCTCATTTTCTAAATTGACTGCCTGAGTGTTATGCCTGAAATTCGTACTGCTGGTTTTTTGTTGAAGCCCCTGATGGCGTTTTTTGCGGCCGGGATGCTGACTGCGTGTTCGACAATGACCCAAACCGTGACTGCTGAAACCGAGCCGGAAACCCTGGTTGGCGTGAGCGTGCCTGAACAATGGGGTGCAACGGCCGATGGTGATATTTCCGGAGCTTGGCACCAGGTGATTCAGTCTGACCAATTAGACGCCTTGATTAAAGAAGCCTTGGCTCATAATCAGGATCTTCAGGCGTCTGCGGCCCAGGTGTTGGCTGCCCGTTCGCAGGCGGAAATCACCGCCGGAAAGTTACTGCCTGAAATTGACGCGACGCTTGACGGCGGACGTCAACGCTCGGCCACTGGCTTAACCACCGACAGCTATTCGTTGGGCTTGAATCTGAGTTGGGAGCTGGATGTTTGGGGGCGTTTGTCCGATGCCAAGCAGGCCGCGTTGATGAGTTATCAGCAGCAACAACAGCTTTACTTATCGGCCAAGCAATCCCTGGCCGCACAAGTGGCCTTGGCCTGGATTGAAGCCATTGAAGCCAAACGCCAATACCTGTTGGCACAGGCTCAGGAGCAGAGCCTGAAAGACAGCTTGGAAGTGATTGAAGACGGTTTCAAGTCCGGCATTCGCGAAGCCTTGGATGTCTACTCCGCCCGGGCTGAATGGTTGAACGGGCAAACCGCCGTGCTGGAACGCAAACAAGCCGTAAATCGCACATTACGTGACTTGTCGGTGCTGCTTGGCCGATACCCGTCATTAGTGGCCGATATTCCGCAATCCTTACCGCTTGAATTGCCAGAGCTGCCAACCGATCTATCTTCCCGGTTATTGGAGCAGCGGCCGGATGTGCAAGCTGCCTATGCTGCGGTGTTAAGTCAGCAATCTAACGTGTTATCGGCCGGGGCCAATCGGCTGCCCCGCTTTACGTTGACGGCCAAAGTCGGAGCCAGCAGTGATACCTTGTCCGATGTGTTACGGGGGGATGAGTTGATCTGGAACGCGCTCGGTGGACTCACTGCCCCTGTGTTTAATGCCGGGCAACTGGCACAGGAAGAGCAGCGCCAGCAGTACTTGTTGGAAGCCGCTATTGCAGACTTTCGGAAGACCGCTTTAACAGCGTTTTCAGAGGTGGAGCAAAGCATCGATAACGATCATTGGATCGCTCAGCAATTGGCGACCGCGCAACAGGCGGTGTCTGTGTCCAAACAGGCAGAGCAGCAAGCGTTTGAGAGTTACTTGTCCGGGTTGGATAACCTCAATACCTGGTTGCAAGCCCAACGCACGGCCTTCGAACGCACCAGCCGATTAATGCAATTGGAAACCAGCTATTTCCAGAATCGCATTCAATTGCATCAGACCTTAGGTGGAGAGTTTGAAATATTTTCCGACACTAAGCAGGTCGACCATGTTCAGGTCGACGGTAAACAGGCCATTTCTTCGCCTTTGCATACATCATCTATTAATCCCAGTGAACTTCGCTAGTACAAGACAGGAATAACCGATGTCCTCTTTCTCTAAGCTGATACGCTTTTCATTACCGGTGATCGTGATCGCTGTAACTGCTGTGATCTTGTATCTGATGGTCGCCATGAAACCGGAGGCAAAGAAGCGTCCGCCTAAAGCCGAGTCGGTGTTACAGGTGGAAACCGTGGTGGTGACAGTCAGCGACTTTCAGGTGGAAATGCCCAGTCGGGGTCTGGTGAAAGCACAAACGGAATCCACTCTGGCGGCCGAAGTCGCCGGTACGGTGGTGGACATCTCCCAGCACTTGAGAAAAGGCGGGCGCTTCAAGGCCGGTGACTGGTTATTAACCATCGACCCGAGAAACTATCAGGTGGAAGTGACGCTGGCTGAAGCCAATATGCGTAAGGCACAACTGGCGCTGGATGAAGAAAAAGCCCGTGCCGAACAGGCGCTACGTGACTGGCAACGGTTATCCAAAACCTTGACGAATTCCAGCGAACCGCCAGATCTGGTGTTACGTAAGCCCCAGCTAGCGGCAGCGGAAGCTGAGTTGGCGTCTTCCCGAGCGCAATTAGAGAAAGCGAAACTGGATTTGGAACGAACCCGCATTTTGGCTCCGTTTGATGGTTTTGTGTTGTCGAAATCAGTGGACTTTGGGCATTACGTGTCGCCGGGTAATCCGTTGGCTGAAATTTCAGGTCAGCAGTTGGAAATTACTTTGCCTATTTCGGCTCATTGGCGACCGTTATTGGATTGGCATTGGCCCGCCACGCAAGACCCAAACAGAGTGTCGACACAGCGACTGCGTAATCAGGTGATTCTTG
>JBFHTA010000287.1:0-5086 GCA_041590855.1 Pseudomonadales bacterium | reverse complement strand
CACTTACAATAACAATGACATGTTATTAGGTTGTCTTTCTGCAGTATGTCATATGCTGCACCGACCTCACTCGCCAAGTTCTTTAATTGCAGGCCTACCACTGGTTGACAACCAACTGACCCCTAGCCTCTTTATTCGCGCCTGTGAACGAATTGATTTCAGTGCCTCTCTGATTACTCGTTCAATTCCGGATATTCCTTCAGATGTCTTACCCTGTGTGTTATTGCACGAAGATCATAAAGCCGTTGTGCTGACAGCAAAAGACAACGCGCTTAATGTATGTACTATTATCGATCCTTCCAAAGGCGAAGGCGAAGACCATATCTCTGTCTCTATCGATGAGTTGGAGAAAACCTACCTTGGTCAGTGCCTCTACATTAAGCCTCAATATCGGGTCGGCCATGATCTGCCGGAAGAACATAAACCCAAAGCCCAGACAAAACCGGCCAAGCATTGGGTAATGAATACCCTACGCTATTCCAAGAGTATTTATCGGGATGTGATTCTGGCCAGTATCATGATCAATGTGTTTGTACTGGCCAATCCGCTCTTCGTAATGAACATTTATGATCGGGTTGTTCCAAACAACGCCATTGAAACACTCTGGGTACTGGCCAGTGGTATTGCGTTGGTCTTTTTATTCGATTTCATCATCAAGGCACTTCGTCATCACTTTATCGAAGTGGCCGGAAAAAAGCTGGACGTCATCCTCAGTGCCAAGCTTTTCCAAAAAGCTCTCGGGATTCATTTCCAATACATGCCGCCCTCGGTGGGAGGGTTTGCACAAAACATCCGCGAATTCGACCATGTAAGAAGCTTTTTTAGCTCAATGACCATCACTACCCTGGTGGATTTCCCTTTTGCCTTACTCTTCTTGCTGGTTATTTTCTCGTTGGGCGGCCCTATTGTTGCGGCTCCGGTCGTCGCTATCCTTTGTATTCTTTGTTACGGCTTTTACGCTCAATGGCCATTGAAACGTGCCATTGAAAAAAGCCAAACCGCCCATGTGAAAAAAAACGCTAACCTGATCGAATCCATTAAATCCATCGAGACGATCCGCGCATTCAACGCCGAAGGTCAGCGACAAAGTCAATGGGAAGAAAATGTTGCCTTTCTCAGTAAGAGTCAGGTCACCATCCGACGCATTTCAAACTCGGTCAATCTCTTTTCCGGCTTCTTTGGCCAACTTGCGAACGTTGCCATCGTAATTATCGGTGTCTACCTTATCGGAGAAAACGAAATGAGCATGGGCGCATTAATCGCCTGTGTCCTATTAGGTAGCCGGGCTGTGGCTCCTATGGCGCAAGCAGCCAACCTGATTGCCCAGTTCGAACAAACCAAACAAGCTATTAGCTCTCTGGATCAAATTATCAGCTTGCCTGACGATCAGCAGCACGACAGCCGTTATATTTATCGCCCTGAACTCAAGGGAAATATCGAGTTTAAAGACCTTTACTTTGCCTATCCGGGTCAAAGCCAGCCGACTCTATCCAAAATAAATATCTCAATTAAAGCCGGAGAACGAGTTGCCCTGATTGGTAAAGTAGGTTCAGGTAAGTCGACTCTCGGTAAATTGCTGATGGGCTTATTCCAACCAAGTCAGGGCCAAATACTGCTGGACGGTTTAGATCAGCAACAAATTAATCCGAGTGACTACCGCAATAACATTGCTTACGTGCCTCAAGACATTCAGGTATTCCAGGGCACGCTCAGAGATAACATCGCACTGAAAGCCCCCTACTCACCCGATGAAGAGATTTTAAGGGTCTCTGACATCTCCTTACTGTCGGACTTTGCCAATCATCACCCGGAAGGCTACAGCCTGACCATTGGAGAGCGCGGCGAAGGATTATCAGGCGGACAACGTCAACAGCTTGCCATTGCACGAGCTCTGATAAACGATCCCCCTATTGTCTTTATGGACGAATGCACCAGTGCCATGGACAATCAAACAGAACAAGCCATGATTCAGCAGTTCAAAGAGCATCTTGGCGGAAAAACACTGCTGTTAAGTACTCACCGAGCATCCTTATTGAATCTAGTGGATCGCATTATAGTGTTGGACCAAGGACATGTTATTGCAGACGGTCCGAAAGCTCAGGTGATGGACGCACTTAAACGGGGACTACTTCGCTCTGTTAATCAATCCGGGGCGGAGAGCTAAACATGCTAAAGCCCAGTATCAAACGAGCCAAAGACATCGACATTGCTTACATGGCGCCTAATCGGGCAGCCATGGAAGAACAAACGCCATTCAAATCCCGCCTGTTACTCTGGTCCATTATCCTGTTCTTTGTACTCATTCTCTCTTGGGCTTACGTGGCCGAAATTGATGAGATTGCACGCGGTGAAGGCAAGGTCATCCCTTCCCAACAGCTGCAAGTAATCCAGAACCTTGAGGGCGGTATCGTCTCTGAACTCATGGTGACGGAAGGCCAGCTCGTTAATAAAGGCGATGTATTGGTCAAAATCGACGACACCCAGTTCAAGTCCTCTTTTCAGGAAACCAAACTGCGATACCTTGAACTGCAAGCCAGAGCAGCTCGCCTAACTGCCGAGTCCCAGGGACACAACAGCATGGCACTGCCCTACGATTTATCGGAAGACGGGTTGAGCTTCGTCCAACAAGAGCGTGGCTTGTTCTTAAAAAGACAGAATCAGCTCAATGCCCAGCAGGCCACAATCTCCAAACAAATCTCGCAAACCCGTGCAGAACTGGCACAAGTAAAAGCAGAACGTAAACAAACCTCCCGATCACTCAGGTTGGCAGAGAAAGAGTTGAATATTTTAATCCCTCTGACCAAAAGCGGTGCAGTCTCGGAAGTGGAGATTATCCGAGCGGAAAAAGAAGTGGTGCGCCTGGAAACCCAAATCAGTTCGTTAAACCTGTCGATTCCGGTTTTACAAGCTCAAATTGAAGAACTCGAATCCAAATTGTCCGAGATCGCTTTAAAACACCAGAGTGAAGCCTACGCGGAATTGGCCGAAGTTACTGCAGAACTGTCACGTCTGTCACAATCAGAAGATGCATTAGAAGATAAAGTTACCCGCACTGCTGTCCGCTCTCCGGTCAAAGGTACCGTCAAACAAATCATGGTGAACACCGTCGGTGGTGTGCTGCAGCCAGGCATGGACATCCTGAGTATTGTACCGATTGAAGACTCTTTGCTCATCGAAGCCAAGGTACGTCCTTCGGACATTGCCCGTATTTATCCTGGCCAACGCGCTATTGTTAAATTCACGGCGTACGACTTTGCCATATACGGTGGTCTCCAAGGTAACGTAGTCCACATCAGCGCGGACTCTATCACCAATGAAAAAGACGAAAGTTATTATCTGGTACGGGTGAAAACTGAAAAGAGTTTCCTAGGAGAAGATTCTCAAGAATTACCCATCATCCCCGGCATGACCGCGAATGTCGACATCCTGACAGGTAAAAAAACCATCATGGATTACTTACTGAAGCCCATTTTTAAAGCCAAAGAGAGGGCTCTGACAGAAAAATGAGTGTTCAAACCCATCAAACAATAAAAAACAACCTCATCGTGATCACCTCACCTGAGTCTGAATCCATGTTGGTTAACCAACTGCAAACGGACTTCAATATCTTCTGCGCCAACGCAAAAGAAGAAGTCTTATTAATACTGACTCAATACCCAAATGAGCCCGTGCTAATTGAACAAAAAACAATCTGTGATATAGTACGCGCCGAGCTATTAAAACACCCGGCTGGCGTCATTTTACTTAGCCCGACCCCCTCATTTAATGAAGGAATAAGCGCCCTTCAACAAGGGTTCAAAGGCTACGGAAATTTATACAGCCATAAAGACCGTTTAATCGCTGCGATTAACCTGGTCAAAACCGGCGACGTCTGGTTAGGTGCGTCCATCGTTGAAGGTCTAAAACAACAGGGGTTAGAGGAAGAAGGGTTAAAACAAGCAGTATCCCCTTCTCATGCAGTCGATCTGGAAAGGCTAACCCCGAAAGAGCGGGCAGTGGCCAAAGAAGTCGTAACCGGCCTGAGTAATAAAGACGTCGCTCAACGCCTCAATATCACGGAAAGGACAGTAAAAGCGCACCTTTCTACGGTATACGAGAAGCTGACCCTGAAAAACAGAACCGATTTAATACTCAAATATAAGAACGAATTATAACGTTTCGGAAATAAATATGACTAACAAAAGGACGATCCATCATAGGATCAAGAGCACTCTGCATTATTCCTCTCTCAGCCAAATTAAGCGCGGCTTAACTGCGTTTACTTGCCTTAGTCTGTTGGGGTTCAGTCAACTAACACACGCAAATAGCCTGGCAGAATCCATTCGGGTAGCAGTAACTAATCATCCGGAAGTTCAGGCACAGATTAAAGAACATGCAACGGTACGCGACGAAGAGCAAAAAGCCTATTCTAGATACCTACCACAAATTCTTATCTCTGCCGGTGTAGGCCCGGAAAACAGTGAAAATAACACCACACGAACCGTTGGCGGGGGCGGCTCCGAAACGCTAAAGCGCAGTGAAGCCCAGGTTTTGGTCACGCAAAACCTGTTTGATGGTTTCAAAATGCAAAGTGAACGTGCCCGAGAGCAATCCCGAATTGATGCAGCCGACTTCGAATTGATCGAGGTAGCAGAAGACGTCGCTATGCGTGTCGCTCAAGCTTACATTGACGTAGTTCAGGCAAACCTGATTGTTAAAAACAGCAAAGAAAATCTGCTTTCTCATCAACAGATTTTTGATCAAATTCAGATACGCGTTCAATCCGGTGCAGATAACAGAGCCAATATCAGTCAAATCAAGGCGCGTTTGGCTTTAGCACGATCCAACCTTGAAACCGCGCTTAACAACCTTTACGACGCAGAAAGCCAATACTATGAAATGGTTGGCTTAACGCCGCCTGAAATAGTAAACATGCCTTACTTCGATTACGACTTGCCTCGCACCAAAGCAGAAGCCGTTGAGTTGGCGTTATCCAACCATCCGAGCATTCTCTCTGGTCGTCATCAGGTAAAAGCGCAAAAACATAATATCGAAGCCGTTGAAGGCGATTACTACCCGAATATTTTCCTGGAATCCGGTGCCTCCT
>JBFHTA010000286.1:0-5117 GCA_041590855.1 Pseudomonadales bacterium | reverse complement strand
TACTTGCTTAAACTGAGTCTCCAAACGGTCGTAGAGTTGCTCCAGGCGCTCTCTGAGGCGGGGTTTCTCCCCTGCCAGGACTTCACCGTTGAGAATCCGGCACATACCCGGGTTACGTTCTGCAAACATCAGGATCAGGCTGAGAATGCGTTCGCACCGTATCAGAGTATTGGCTTCGTTCTGCATGATGCGATTAATGTTCGAGAATAAGGTCTCTTCAATAAACTCAATCAAGCCTTCGAACATACGGGCTTTGCTGGGGAAATGACGGTAAAGCGCGGCTTCGGAAACCCCTACTTCTTTCGCTAAGGCTGCGGTTGTGATGCGCTGTCCCGGGCTGCTCTCCAGCATGGCGGCCAAGGCTTCTAAAATTTGCAGCTTGCGAGAAGGTTTCTTTGCGTTGTCTGACATAGAAAAGCGTCCTTAATCAGAAAGGATAAAAGTTACTGCTCGGCACTTTCGGGTGCTCTTGCACGGGTCGTGAGACACGAATGGTCAGGCAAAAAGAGCGGCAGGCAACCTGGGAGCGTGAAACCGGTTGCCTGTTCAGCGATGGATTAATCCATCTGCTCATTGGTGATCAGCGTGCCTACACCCTGATCGGTGAAAATTTCCAATAGAATGGAATGAGACACCCGGCCATCAATGATGTGCGCGCGTTTCACACCGGCACGGACAGCGTCAAGTGCGCATTGAATCTTGGGTAGCATGCCGCCATAAATGGTACCGTCGGCAATCAGCTCATCCACTTGCTTGGCATTCAGGCCGGTTAACACCTCGCCTTGTTTGTCCAGTAAACCGGCGGTGTTGGTCAACAACATCAGTTTTTCGGCTTTCAGGATTTCTGCCACCTTACCGGCTACCAGGTCAGCATTGATGTTGTAGGACTGGCCTTTTTCATCGACCCCAATAGGAGCAATGACGGGAATGAAGTCACTGTTCACCAACATGTTAATCAGATCAGTGTTCACTGACTTCACCTGGCCCACATGGCCAATGTCAATGATTTCCGGCTGTTGCATTTCAGGGGCTTTACGCGTTACGTGCAGTTTGTCTGCCGTGATCAGCTTGCCGTCTTTTCCGGTCAGTCCGATGGCGCTGCCGCCCTGATTGTTGATCAGATTAACGATCTCTTTATTGACCTGGCCACCCAGTACCATTTCCACCACGTCCATGGTTGCGCTGTCGGTCACTCGCATACCATCAATGAACTTGGATTCAATGCTCAGTTTTTGCAGCAAATCGCCAATTTGCGGACCGCCACCGTGTACAACCACCGGGTTAATGCCGACGGTTTTCAGCAAGACGATGTCTCGGGCAAATTGAGTTTTCAGATCTTCATCGACCATGGCGTTGCCGCCATATTTAATGACCAATGTTTTACCTGTGTATTTTTGAATGTACGGCAGGGCCGTGCTTAGTACCGTCGCTGTATTAAGTGCTTGCTCTCTGTCGAGGGTCATGGTGACTCCTGAAACTCTGGTTTGCCTGAGACACTAGTCTATCAAAGACGCTAGTTTATCAAAGACAGTGGTTCGTCTAAGTTCAGTGATCTGTTTAAGACAACAAAAGGTTGCCTAAGACGATCGTTTATCTAAGACAGTAGTTTGAATCGGTTGGGAGGGGGATTAAACCCCCTTAGAACGGAATTTGCAACGCCGGATCGACCTGAGTCAGAGCGTCCCTGAATTCTTCCATGATCAATGACAGGGCGTCCTGATCATCGCCTTCGAATCTGAGGGTTAAGGTTGGTGTGGTGTTGGAGGCACGCACCAGACCCCAGCCGTTGTCGTAGTCGACGCGAACGCCGTCAATTTCAGTAATGGTGGCGGTTGGCGAGTTGAGGTGCTCTTTAACCTTGCTGATGATTTCAAATTTGGCCTGATCGCTGGTCTCAATGTGGTATTCAGGGGTCAGTAAGCCCACCGGGAAGCCGCTGAAAACTTCCGACACCGGACGGTGGTCGGCGCTCAACAGCTCCAGTAATCGAGCCCCGGCATACAGACCATCATCAAAGCCATACCAACGTTCGTTGAAGACTAGGTGACCGCTCATTTCACCACCCAGGGTAGCCCCCAGTTCCAGCATCTTACTCTTGATCAGTGAGTGGCCGGATTTCCAGACCACCGGACGTCCACCCTGCTGGCTAATGTACGCCCCGAGTTTATTGGAGCATTTTACGTCGTACACGATGTCGGTGCCTGGGCAGCGGCTGAGCACGTCTTTGGCAAACAGCATCATCAACTGATCGGGTTGGACGATCTGTCCCTGGTTGTCGACCACGACAATACGGTCACCATCGCCATCAAAGGCAATCCCGAGATCCGCGTGTTCACCCTGAACGGTGGCAATCAAGTCTTTCAGATTCGCTTCGATGGTTGGGTCCGGATGGTGATTCGGGAAGGTGCCATCCACTTCGCAATACAAGGGAATTACATCACAGCCGATGGCCTCGAACAGTTTCGGAGCGTATTGACCGGCAACGCCGTTTCCGGCATCCACCACCACTTTTAACGGTTGAGCGACAGCGATATCAGAGACAATACGATCCAGATAGTCCTGATCAAGGTTGGCCTTATGGTAGGTACCTTCGCCGGACAGCAGATCGTTCTCGGAAATCCGGCGGAATAAGCGTTGGATGCCCTCTTCATGCAGGGACTCGCCATCAATGACCACCTTAATACCGTTGTATTCCGGTGGATTGTGGGAGCCGGTAATCATCACCCCGGTGTTGGATTCCTGGGTAAAGGCGGCAAAGTATACTACTGGCGTGGCAACCAATCCGATATCGATGACGTCCCGACCGGTGGACTTCAAACCATGAATCAAGGCATCCGCCAGTTTCGGGCTGGAGATTCGACCGTCGTGTCCGACGTAGATGGTTTGTTGGCCTCGTTCATAGGCTTCGCTGCCGATGGCTTGACCAATGAGTTCCATTGTTTCCGGCGTCAGTTGATCATCTACCCGACCGCGAATGTCGTATGCCCGGAAAATTTGTGGTGGTACCGGATGGTCGCCAATGTCATCCAGTTCCATGGAATCGTCCAAATCCAGATCGAGATGAAGGTCACTGGTTTCATTCTGATTCTCATTTTTTGCGTTCTCGAAGGTATCTGGCGCGGTTGGAATCAAGGTGTCGATGATTCCTGTGCCACTGCGACGGGTCTGCTGGAAGATGGCCTGAGCCAGGGTCGCAAACTGCGGTAAGGTGAATAGTGGCATTTTTGGTTTGCGTCCGCCGGTTAATGAAAGCGTGAACTCGGACAGCAAGTGCATGTTCTTGTTGAGCTTGGTGTTCAATAGGTAATAGAAACCAATGATCAGTATCAGGATCAGTAAACTGGCGATGGCATTGGCAATAAAGGTTTGATTTTCATTGACCAGAGGTTGTGCCAGCTTGGCAGAAGACAAGCGATAGGTCAGGGTTAAATGAGGTACTGAGGTGGTGCGGTGGAATTCAAATTTCTGTCCGTTACCCTGACCTTGTTGGAACAATAAGGTGGGAGTCGAGACGTTAGCGAAGCGTTGCTCTATGGTGAGCTCGCCCATGGTGTCGTCCAGTTGAAACAGGCTGCCCATGACGGCATTAACGTCGTAGGTAATAAGGACTGAACCAAGCAGTGTATTCTGATCGTCAATGACAGGCGCTGCTGTCTGCAGGTAGTACTGCTTATCCAGTCGGTGAAACTCAAGGTGAACCTTTTTACCTTTTTCCAAACGCTTAATCATGTCCAGTGCAGCGAACGTAAGCGGTATGGCAGATTGGGTATCCAGTTGTGCTTTTCCTAACGGAATCAGACGTGTACGCACCGCATGTGGCAAAATATTGGTAATGCGTTGTTCCGCTTTCTTAATAAAGGCATCGCCTTGAGCAATCAGCAATCGTTGGGTATCGGCCTGGGATGCAATCTGAGATGTCGCTTGTTGAACACTGTGCAGGGCGGTATTGAATTGTGTCAGATAATTTTGGCCGATGGCTTCTTGTAAAGCGGTGTGGTGTTTTTGATTGGCCTGACTGGAGTTCAGTAACTGTACCGTTGTACTGATGGCAATGGCGACCAGAATGCATACGCTTAAGAGAGCGACGAGCTCTAATAATCCGTTCTTCTGTTTGGTTTTGGATTGCTTGGGCTGTTTGGTTGCCGCTGGCGGTGTCTCTTCTGCTTCGGCGGTTTTCTTTTTAAATAAGGCCACGTGACAGTCCTAAATTACTGAGTTACTGAATCCATGTAAGGGATAAGCATAGCTTATATTTTGCTACTCACTCGCTTGATCCCTTTGTGTTGCGCTTTTCCGGTTAGTGTTTACCGGTGCTGCCGAAGCCGCCTTCACCACGGTGTGATGCGTCAAAGTCTTCAACGATTTTAAATTCCGGTTGGATAACCGGTACGATCACCATTTGAGCGATGCGCTCGCCGATTTCCACGGTGAAGCTGGTGTTGCCCCGATTCCACACGGACACCATAAGTTGACCTTGGTAATCCGAATCAATAAGGCCCACCAAGTTGCCGAGCACGATGCCGTGCTTATGCCCTAAACCGGAACGAGGCAACAGCATAGCGGCCAAACCTGGGTCGTCTAAATGAATGGCCATGCCGGTCGGAATAAGGTGAGTCTCACCGGGGTTGATGGTCAGTGCTTCATCAAGGCATGCACGCAGATCCAATCCGGCCGAGCCGTGCGTTGCGTATGTCGGCATAGGAATTGATTGGCCCAGACGGTCGTCCAGAATTTTAAGGTCTACGATAACGGACATCTAAATTACCCTTAAGTCATCAATTTATAAGAATTTCTTATAAATAGTATTTCATTTTGAATGTGAAAAATGAATCTTCAACATTGTGTGATTTTGTAGCCGAACGGCTGGTGTTCAAACCCTCTCGGCGAGTGCGTTAATCGGTTGTTGGATTTTTGTTCAGTTGTTGTCTGATGCAATTCATAATTTCCAGAGCCATCTGGGTTTTGGACATAAAGTCGATGGTATGCTGCCCCCCCGGCCAGAAAACTGTGGCGGCATTGTTGTCGCTGTTGAAGCCGATTTGGGTGTTGGAGACGTCGTTGGCAACAATCATATCAAGACGTTTACGTGTTAATTTCGCTTGCGCATAATTTGCGAC
>JBFHTA010000285.1:0-5178 GCA_041590855.1 Pseudomonadales bacterium | reverse complement strand
TGTTTTCGATAAACGATGTTTTCGATGAACACCGATGAGCTACCTATAAGTAATAGCTGAAACCGGCCAGCTTGCAACAGGATGCTGCAAAAGCCGGACAAACGGAGCTCTAAAGAGTGAACAATAAACTCACAACGGATACCGCGATAAGACACCAGAGACTGGTCTGTAAGCATTTGTTGTCTGATTGATTGGATGAAGCCATATATAAATCTCTTTTGTTGGTACTGTATAATTATTATTCAAAAATAATACCAACATCCTAGAATTACTTCTGGTAACTGCGCCACAAACCCATCAATCCTTGAGAAATCAGCCCCTTAATTGGGCAGAACTCGCACCAATTTCAAGCGAGCCAATCGCTTTTCATGCAGACTACTCAAATACAACCATGGTCCAACCTCTACTGCTCCGGTGGTAAAGCTGTAAGTGTCCTCTGGGTCTTGGGCACTTATAAGAACCTCTCCGAAATCATTGATTAATAGTACGTGACCATAATGAGTCGCCTTTGGACGAAGAAATTGCGGTAATCGTTGAACCGCCTCCCTAAGGAAAGGAAACGGCGCTAACATGTCCAGCGCTTTACTCCTTGGGCTCACCAAACCTAACCAATAGCCTTGATGACTTCCTTTATTAATGTTGTCCGGAAAGCCCGGTAGATTTGAAATTAACGTTTCCGTCTGCCCTGCTTTATCGCCCTTAATCCAGTGTCTCAATACGCTGTACGTACCTGTTTCATTGATTAGAATGGCTTGCTCATCATGGGTAACTGTAATGCCATTGGCGAATTGCAAGCCAGAAACAATCACGCGGCTTTCTTGAGTATCAGGCGAATACTTGATGACCCGTCCATTACCACCGTGCTCCATGATATCCAGTAGACTGGCTGGGTAAGTACCGTATTGTTCTGCTGAAAACTTTGTGGATGCATCGCTGAAATAAATATCGCCGTTACTGGCAATATCAACATCGTCGGCATAACGAATTTTACTGCCAAGCACTGTATCCGTTAATAACCGGATTTTTCCTGCCGGGTTAACTGCTAACAACCCCTTATAGGCGTCCGCGATAATCAGATCACCTGAAGGCGCGAATTCCATACCAAGTGGCCGCCCTCCAGTATTTACAAATTCAGTGATTTGATCATTTTGATCCATCCTCATTACGCTACCGCCCAGTAGCGAAAAGAAAAGCTCACCTTGCGCATTTACTGCGAAATCCTCAGGGCCTTCCCGTCCATTAAGAGAAATTATTTCCAGCGACGACAATCGATTGTTAACTTCAAAATCGCCAACATAACCTGGGTCTTGGGGAGCTTGCCAGCCAACTGCACTGATAGGAATAGGCCAGAAAGACAGGTAAAGCCCCGCAATTAACATCAACCCCAGAACAGATAAAGTAAAACGCACGGGCCTGGCCCTCCTTGTTATTAATCAAATAGAGTTATCGGACTGCTTCCTGGTAGTCTTGAGGCGAGTTCACTGCCCATTAACAGACTTGGCGTAACACTTCCTGTTTGGCTGAACGTCCCCACCAGTAATTTATGAGCAACGTAGACAGCACCATACCGAGTGACATCGTAACCATTCAGGGTTTTTAATCGCGCACACACTGTCTTACCTGATGAATTTCTCGCTTCCCCATAAATAGTAGCCGGATTTACGCTACGTACATTAGAATTCGGCCCTGAAATTCGTTGTTCAATTTTATTTTTCAGAAATTGCTGCAACCATTGTATTTTCAACACTGGTTTCACCGTATCCAATAAGGTTAATAACTGTTTAGTACGCTTGGAAGATGGGGTATAGACATGAATATTAGGAATACCGGTTGAATGGTAAGCCGTACTGACATCCCCCCAACTGATAGCAACGCACTCACACTCGCCACTGCCAAAATCAATCATGCGAGATGGCCGATTTGCATTAATGATTTTGCCCTCCTGCCGAATCTTAAGGCCATGAGCTAACGATTCCAGCATTGTCTTAGCCGTTCCCGGACTGAGTGCATCGCCTCCTGAAAACGCCAAGGTCAACTCCGAGGCATCCGGTAAGGCCTCTTTTAACCTGGCTGCAACACAGTCCGTAGGAATAACATCAAAGCCAACCCCCGGACAAAGAATAATCCCGGCCTCTGTCGCTTTTTGATCAACTTCGGCACTGTGGGCGTATTCAAACACATCAATTTCGCCGGTAATATCCAAATAATGCGTTTGTGCCGCAATACAGGCATCAATCATGGGTTTAGCCGTCGCGGAGAAGGGGCCAGCGCAATGTATCACGATGGACACAGACTCAAGTGCCTGACGCAATTGGGTTGGATCATCCAAGGAGAAAACAAGATAATCAGCGCCAAGAGACTCTGCCAAGGGAGCCAGTTCGCTTTCATTGCGCCCTGCCAACACTATATCCAATCCTTGCTGATGCGCCTCTTCACTGATCAACCGACCACTGTAACCATACGCACCATAAATGAGGATGGTCATTCCTTTCCCTCTTTTTATTATTTTTTATCTTATTGTTTTGTCTTCATAACCATAAACGACAAAGCCAGTGTCCGATCAAAGACACTGGCTTAAGGAATCTATTCCTGAAAAAGTTTATACCGTTAAGTAGCCACCATCAACGTTCAGACAAGCCCCTGTTGTATAACTGCTGGCATCAGATGCGAGATATAAGACAGCGCCCGCCATTTCATTCGGTTCGGCAGACCGTTTCATCGGCACATGTTCCAAAGCCATCTTCATAATGGCCGGGTTTGTTGTGATCGCTGACGCAAACTTGGTATCTGTCAGACCAGGCAACAGCGCGTTAACACGAATTCCTAACGGTGCACACTCCTTTGCAAAGGACTTGGTCATGGAAATCACCGAAGCCTTAGTGATCGAATAGATGCCCTGCATGTGACCAGGAATCACGCCATTCACAGAGGCCACATTGATAATTGAACCTTTACCCTGCTCCTTCATTAATTTGCCAGCTTCTACCGACATAAAGAAATAACCCCGAATGTTCACATCCACCGTCTTTTGAAACACGGAAAGGTCTGTATCAAGAATATGACCAAAGTACGGATTAGTTGCCGCGTTATTTACTAATACATCCAACTTGCCATGCGCCGATTTGATCTTGGCAAACACGTCGAGAATCTGATCCATATCACCGATATGGCACGGCAAAGCTTCTGCACTGCCACCGGCTTCAGTAATTTGATCTACCACCGCTTGGCAGCCTTCCAATTTACGGCTGGAAACAATGACATGAGCCCCTGCCGCTGCCAGTGATTTGGCAATACTTTCACCAATCCCCCGACTGGCACCCGTCACTAATGCTACTTGTCCATCCAATTTGAATTGCTCTAACACACTGCCTCCTAGATACAGATATTCTCTGTAAAATAAATTCAATTCAGAATTTTATCTGTAAGAAATTAATTTAGGTTTATCTTCTAAATGACTGAAATTATTAATATATGAAGCACTTATCTTGTGATCTGTTGTTAATAGTCGTGTGACCCCGGAATTTGCCAGGTTTTCATTAATTGCGAATGCTGACGCATCACTCAAGCCCAACACTTCCTGTAAAATCACAGAGATAGGGCCGCCTGAGGTGAAAACCACCAGAGGTCGTTGACGATGATCAATTACACGAGTCATTTCCCGTAAGCGATCAAGCCCTTGCCTGACGCGTAGTTGAAATTCAGGCCAGGACTCAGAGTATTCCTTGTCATATTCACCTGAAATCCAACGAGTTACCGACGTCTGAAACAGTCGATGGAATGCTTTCTTTGGTTTCGCTTCCTTTGCCAAAGTAGAAACCAGCGTTGCCCTATCCCGGTATTCGGGGAATGCACAATGCAGAACATCCTCGTGGTCAAACTCATTCAGCTCAGGTAACTCGATTTCATTCAAATCAGCACCAACTCCAGTGTCATCCAAACCTTCAGCAGAAGGCCGCACCTCAGCCTGTTCACCGTTATAGCCATCAAAGAAGGCCTCCATCGATTGTTGATGTCGCAACATAGCGCCACGAACCAACACGGGAGCCTTCCAACCTGCAGTCGTATTCGGGCTCGATTTACGTTGACCCAAGATACGGCACTGCTCTACCCCTAACCGGGATAGCTGATCGTAATCCTCCGAACCAAAAGAGGCCTGACCATGACGTACTAGAAAGATTTCAGCCATTGAACCCCCTGATAATTACAAACTGCTGCGTTCGATTAACTTCATACATCGTTGTTCAAGGTAGTTGGCAGCATGAATGAAATTCTCAAATCGCTTGTCTTTGGTCTGTCCATGATGGAAGCGGTAGTAAATTTGCTGAATGATCACAGCTAAACGGAATAAGCCGTAAATCTCATAAAAATCAAAACACGCAACCTCGAAGCCTGTTCTTTCCATGTAATAATCCACTACCTGCTGACGGGTAAACATGCCCTTCAGGTGTGTCGGTTGACGCCTCATAAATTGCATTTGAGGCTCATCATCCGCTTCAATCCAATAGGCAAGGCTGTTCCCTAAATCCATTAACGGGTCGCCTAAGGTCGCCATTTCCCAATCCAGAACACCAATCACTTCAAACGGGTTGTCTGGATTAAGAACCACATTATCAAAACGGAAATCGTTATGAATGATTCGGTTGGCGATGTCTTTAGGTTGCTTTTCATCAAGCCAGACCATTACCGTCTCAAAGCCCGTTGCATTATCTGTCATGGCTTTCCGGTAGCGGTCCGACCAACCACTGATTTGTCGGGCGACGTAACCGTCACCCTTCCCGATTGCACCTAAACCTGCCTGCTCCGGGTTGATTGAATGAAGGTCAATCAACTTATCGATCACATTCGTACAGAGTTTTCGGGTGTCCTGCTCTGTGAGACTCAATCCTTTTGGCAGATCTTGCCGAGGTATAATCCCAACAAAACGGGACATCACATAAAAATCACAGCCGATGACAGAGTGGTCTTCACAAATGGCCAGAATTTCCGGCACATAAGGATACACCGGTTGCAATGACTGGATGACCTTTGCTTCGCGAACCATGTCGTGTGCAGACTTGGCAACGGTTCCAAAGGGCGGGCGTCTTAAAATCAAATCTCTGTTTTCGTATTGAACCAAATATGTAAGATTGGATGCACCGCCTGGAAATTGTTTTACCTTGGGTTCGCCTTCCAGTTGCC
>JBFHTA010000284.1:0-5203 GCA_041590855.1 Pseudomonadales bacterium | reverse complement strand
CCTTGCTTGACCTTGTTTGCCAAGGCATCCGCCGGAGAGATTTCCACAAAAGGTTCCGGCTTGTGTTGATTCAACCGCGCCGACAATCCGGTGCGGGTCATGGTGTGCCATTGGTCCCGGAGTCTTCCGGTATTTAACACCAACGGCCATTCTGTAGATGGTGCATTCTGAGGGGCACGTTGTTGAACAGAGATAAAGCGCGCCTTCCGGGTCGCGGTGAAATACCCCCCCTCAGAAAATAACCGCTGGGTGCCTGCCGAGTCGGCACTGAGTACCGGCCATTGAATCGGTTGCAGTTGTTGATAGTCGTCGTCCGACAAGTCCGCCAAGCCAGAGATATTAAAACTTCTTAAACGTTGTTGTTCGGAGTTTTCAAAGCCGGACAAACGCGCGTGTTCCCTAAAGATATCCGCTGGGGATTGATACGGGAATGCATCGTCAAAGCCCATTTTTCTGGCCAGTTGTGTAATGATCCACCAGTCCGGCTTGGCGTTTCCAGCCAAAGGCAATAATGCCCGTTGACGAGAAATGCGACGCTCCGAGTTGGTGACGGTGCCGTCTTTCTCGCTCCAGCCCGCCGCCGGTAATTTAACGTGAGCCAAGTCGAGCGTGTCTGTGTGCCCTACGCAATCGGACACTACCACGAAGTCACATTGCTGCAACGCCCGCTTCACTTTGTCAGCGTTCGGCAGGCTCACCACAGGATTGGTAGCCATAATCCAGATGGCTTTGATTTTACCGTCAGCCACCGCATCGAACAGATCCACCGCCGGTAAGCCCGGTTGACTGGCCACCTTATCCACACCCCAGAAGCGCTGAAGCAGGTCACGATCCTGATCGTTAAATTCCATGTGCGCGGCCAATTGGGTCGCTAAGCCACCCACTTCGCGCCCACCCATGGCATTGGGTTGACCGGTCAAGGAAAACGGCCCGGCCCCTGGCTTACCAATGCGACCTGTGGCCAAATGGCAATTAATGATGGCGTTGACTTTATCGGTACCCGAGGACGATTGATTCACCCCTTGGCTGTAGAGACTCAGGGTTTTATCGGTGTCTTTAAACCAGCGGTAGAAGGTTTCCACCACGTGCGGTGCCAGGCTGCATTTCTCGGCCACAGTGGCAACGTTGAAAGCATCCAACTGGGCCGCTTGTACCGCCTGTTCAAAGCCTTCGGTGTGTTCGGCAATGTAGCCGTGATCAAGTGCGTTTTCCTGATAAAGATACGCCAGCAAGCCATTAAACAGCGCCACGTCGGTGCCGATTTTCACAGGAATATGTAAATCGGCAATGTCACAGGAATCGGTCTTGCGCGGGTCGATCACCACCACTTTTAAGTTCGGATTCTCTTCTTTGGCCTGACGAATCCGTTGGAAAGATACCGGGTGGCACCAAGCGGTGTTCGAGCCCACCAGCACAATTAAATCGGAAAGATGGTAATCCTCATAGCAATTCGGCACGGTGTCCGAGCCAAAGGCGCGTTTGTGCCCGGAAACGGAGGACGACATACACAAGCGGCTGTTGGTATCCATATTACCGCTGCCAATAAAGCCTTTCATCAGCTTGTTGGCAACGTAGTAATCTTCGGTTAACAACTGACCGGAACCGTAAAAGGCCACCGCATCGGGGCCGTGCTCTTCAATCACGGTTTGGAAGCGTTCTGCTACCAGCGTCATGGCCTCATCCCACGAGGTATTTCGGCCATAGACTTGCGGTTCCAATAATCGACTGGAAAGATCGAGCGTTTCAGCCAACGCTGAGCCTTTGGAACACAAACGGCCAAAGTTGGATGGGTGCGCCGGGTCACCCTTCACAGTCACTGTACGTTGTTGCTGATCCACTGTGGCCTGAATACCGCAACCTACTCCACAATAGGCACAGGTGGTGTGGACAGTTGTAGAGGCCAGCTGTTGCACCGGAATGTCGTTCGTTGTTGATTCTGACTGAGTTGTTTCAGTTGTCGTCACGGATGTTGCTGCTTTTGTTGTCATCTGTAGAACCTCAAACCTCACTGCCCTGCTGCACATACGCTTGGCCAAAAATTAAATACTCGCGCATGTCTTCGATGTTGGTTCGCTGCTCCAACAGGCTTTGATACCAAGCACCATCTTTTGTATCGCCGTACAGCACTACCCCGGCAATGTGATGGTTGTTAATGACAATTTTTTTATACACCTGAGCGGACGGGTCTGAAAACTGAATGATCTCGCTGTCTTCGTTCCCCAGGAAATCCCCGATGGAGAAAAGATTAATGCCGGTTACTTTCAGTTTAGTCGCGCTGGGTAAGGTCTTATATTCTGCCATGCCATGGCCGCTCAAATGATTGGCGCAGACCTTGGCTTGTTCAAACAACGGGGCCACCAAACCAAAGGTGTCGCCCCGATGCTGAATGCATTCCCCGACGGCATAAATCGACGGGTCAAAGGTTTGTAAGGTATCGCTGACCACAATACCCCGTTCACAGTAAATACCAGCGGCTTCCGCCAGCTTACAGTTCGGACGAACGCCGATGGCCATCACAAATAAATCACAGGGTAGTTCGGAACCGTCGGCAAAACGTGCGGCCGAGACATGGCCTTCGCCATTGTCCAGCAGGGCTTCTGTCTTCGCCGACATTTTGAATTTGACGCCGCGCTTTTCCAGCTCCAATTGCAGCAGGTGCCCGGCGGTATCGTCCAACTGGCGGTTCAACAGAATGTCGTGGTTATGAATGACCGTCACGTCCATGCCACGCTGAACCAAGCCATTAGCCGCTTCCAGCCCCAAAAGGCCGCCCCCCAACACCACGGCGTGGCGTTTGGATTCGCTGTAACTGAGCATTTTATTAACATCGTAGATGTCCCGAAAGGCGATCACGCCTTCCAGATCATGACCGGGAATCGGCAGAATAAAGGGGTTCGAGCCGGTCGCAATCAGCAACTTGTCGTAATGGCATTCGGTGCCATCTTTGGCTACCACACGCTTGCTGGTGCGGTCGATGTCGGTCACCGCCTTGTCCGGGCCTGCGTGCAGGGTAATCTGATTATCCTGATACCATTGGCGGTCGTTAATGATGATATCTTCAATGGACTTCTCTCCACAAAGAACCGGAGAGAGCATAATACGATTGTAGTTGCCGTAAGGTTCGGCACCAAACACGGTGATCTCAAATTTATCCGGGGCAGCAGAAAGCAATTCTTCCACGGCTTTCATTCCGGCCATACCATTGCCTATGACCACTAACTGCTGTTTCATCTTCAACTCCTAATGGCGCAAAATGTACAAGTGATGTGCAACCATTTAGGAAGAATAGCAATCCATATACCATCCGTCAGGATCGCTTGATTTTACTGGCCCCGCAGCTATTTTCAGGCAGACAATCAACCCAAAAACACACGATAAATGCACCAACATAAAGCACACAGAGTGTGATACCCCACCCCCTGTATGCTCCACATCAGTGCAAAACCTTTATAGTTTCCTAAATCTGATTAGTTATCCACAACGCCTGATAGGGCTGCATTTCAATCTCCTGCGTTAGATCTTCGATTACCCGGCCCGAAATCAGTTCCTGCCATTGATCCAAACCGATGAGGTTGATTTCCGACAGAGGTAAAGTCTGTACGTCATCTGAAATGTTGTAGATACAGAAAATGCTCTGGCGTCGATCCATACTCTGACGCCAGAAGCCAAACAACTGATCGCCCAGGTGTAAGGTAAATTGTGTCGCATTCGGATGAAATGCCGGTTGTTGGGTACGAATCGCCAGTAAGGCTTTCATTCGTGTGAAGACTTTATGATGATCGCTGGCCTTGTCGTTCAGATGCTCCGTGAGGGCGTCCACGTCCCAACGATGTCGATTGATCGAGCGGTTGTGATTGGTGTGCTTCAACTTATCGTAATCGTTACGCGTGCCCAACAAGCTGTGAATGTAGATACCGGGAATGCCTTCCAACGCCAGCATGATGGCATGAGCACAGATGAATCTATCCACAGCCCATCGATCTGGCCCTTTAGTGGTGCCTTGTAAGGCATCGAACAGCGAGATATTAATTTCGTAAGGTTTGTTCTGGCCGTTGTCCAACGCACGCATCGACACTCGCCCACCAAAAGACTGCATGGTGCTGATCAGGGTGTTGATCTCCTGCTCTTCCAACAAGCCTTCTGCCGGACGTAAACCAATGCCATCGTGCGAGGCGATGAAATTGAAATAGGCCGTACCGTGTTGTGCCGGTGGCATGCTCATCATCCATTGTTTCAGATAATGACAACTGCCCGTCACCAAGGTATTCACCAACAACGGCGGCAGTGAAAAGTTATACACACAGTGGGCTTCGTTGGCGTTACCAAAGTACGCCAGATTCTCGCGATTCGGGATGTTGGTTTCGGTGATGATCACAGCATCGGATTGAGCATGCTCGATCAGGCTCCGCAGCAAACGTACGACCTCATGGGTTTCTTCCAGATTGAGGCTGCTGGTGCCCAGCTTTTTCCACAGAAACGCCACCGCATCCAACCGGAACAAACGCACGCCGTTGTCGAGATACAAGCGTATGATCCAGACAAACTCGATCAGCACTTTGGGGTTGGAAAAATCAAAATCCACCTGATCGTGGCTGAAGGTACACCAGACATGCTGAATGCCATTGGCGGTTTCCACTTCTTTCAACAAAGGAGAGGTTCTGGGTCGCACCACTTTGGAGACATCAGCGTCCGGCTCCGCCGTAAAAAAGAAGTCATGCCCTGGCCCTTCACCTTTAATGAAGTTATCAAACCAGATGCTGCGGCTGGAACAATGGTTGATCACCAAATCAGCCATCAATCGGTAGTCTTCAGCAATGGCGTTGACGTCCGGCCAGCCACCAAGCGACTCATTCACGGCCGAGTAATTGATCACGGCAAAGCCGTCGTCCGAGCTGTATGGGTAAAACGGCAAGATATGAACACTGTTGATCACTTGCTTGCAGTGCTCATCCAGAAACCGTTTCAGGGTTTTCAGAGGCTTTTCTTCCAGACCTACGTCGCCGTCCATGTCGGTAAAGCCATACTCTTGCTCACCGGACAAACAAGCTTGCTGGCTTCGCTTGGAACGGCGTTTCTCCAAGCTCTCGCCGTAAGTAATCAGCACCACATCCTGTTGCGACCAATGATTTTGAAAGGCCACAGGTTCGGTTAATTCGTAGGCTTTTTCATTCAGCCCCATGGCCGAAATCAGCGCTTCGGCAAT
>JBFHTA010000283.1:0-5203 GCA_041590855.1 Pseudomonadales bacterium | reverse complement strand
TTATTATTGGAGAAGAGTTTATCGGGAACGACTCTGTCTGTTTGATTTTGGGTGATAACTTCTTTTACGGTCAGTCTTTTGGGTTGCAATTAGAGCATGCCGTAAACCAGAATCATGGTGCAACGGTATTTTGTTATAGGGTAACTAATCCCCAGCGTTTTGGTGTGGTGGAATATGATGCAAACGGAAATGTAATTTCGATTGAAGAAAAGCCGGAAAAACCTAAGTCAAATTATGCTATTACCGGACTTTACTTTTACGATAACGACGTTGTAGAAATTGCAAAGACGGTTCGTCCCTCAGAGCGCGGTGAGCTTGAAATTACCGATATTAATAACGCTTACCTGGCAAAGGGTAAGCTTCGTGTTGAAACTCTGGGGCGTGGGTTTGCTTGGCTTGATACAGGTACCCACGAAAGTTTGCTGGAGGCGTCCACTTTTGTTCAAACCATTGAGCATCGTCAAGGGTTAAAAGTGGCGTGCTTGGAAGAAATATCATTTCGAAAAGGCTGGATTAGCCGAGAGCGACTAATTGAGCTTGGCAAAGCCCTGTCACAAACGGGTTATGGGAAATACTTGGTAGATCTCGCCGGTGGTGTCTAATTCATCAGTTTAACTCTTAATAATTGGCATGTAATTTGAGTAATCCCTGGTAAGAATGATTTTTCCGCTGTTTTGATTAAAAAAGCGGCAAACTTTTACCGGGTGATCTTATGGGACTTATCGATTTAGGTTTAACAGGAATCCATGCCAGCCAAGCTGCGCTCGATACTACGGGCCACAACATTACTAATGCCAATACGCCAGGTTACAGCCGGCAACGTGTGGAGCAGTCAACAAATACACCGAGGCTGGATAGTGGTCACATCATTGGTCAAGGCGTTAAGGTCGATGAGATTTCCCGTATTTATGATCAATTCATTAATGATCAAATACTCAGGGATACGTCGAGTTTTTATGGTTATAAAACCCACCTGGATTCTATTACCTCTGTAGATAAACTGATTTCTCAACCTGAGACATCCATTCTGACTGAACTGTCTGATATGTTTGATGCCTTTCAAACCTTGGCAGATGATCCTTCGTCTGCAAGTATCAGGACGACAGTTTTAAATGATATTGAAGACGTGGTCGTTCGATTCAACCAATTGGCAGCCCGTTTGGATGAGCAGCAGCTGATCACGGTGGATCAGTTGGAAAACTCGGTAACTAAGGTCAATGCGCTGACTCAAACCATTGCGGATTTGAATAAGCAGATTCTGGAATTTGAAGGCGGCGGAACAGCTGCAGCCAATGATTTATTGGATCAGCGTGATCAAGCAGTACGTGAGCTTTCTGAATTTACCAGTGTTCGGGTGGTTGAACAAAACTCGGGTGCGATCAACGTGTTTTTGTCCGGCGGGCAGAATCTGGTGGTTGGAACCACGTCCTATAATCTTGAAGTAACTGATAACGAGTATGATCGTTCCCAAAAGAATCTTTCAGTTAATGTGAATGGCAATGCATTAAATGTAGAGAATCAAATCTCAGGCGGCATTCTCAGTGGTCTGCTGGACTTTCAGAACAATACTCTTGGGAAGTCCATGAATGAGTTGGGGCGTGTTGCCATTGCATTAGCTGATCAGATGAATGATCAGCATCGGCTTGGGATTGATCTGTCTGGTCAGGTGGGCGGCTTTATCTTCACCGATGTGAATGACACAGATTTGGTGGATAACCGTTTTTTGAGCTCTTCCAATAATGCGTTACCCAATGATCGTCAGGGTAATGTCACCATTCTTGACTCGTCGATTATGACGGCCGACAACTATGTGTTGGAGTTCACCGGCCCAGGAAATAATAATTACCAAATCCGTCGCGAATCTGATGACTCTTTGGTTGTGCAGGGCGTTTTGGCAGGAGGAATTCCGGCCAGCATCGAATTTGAGGGCATCAGTGTAAATCTGGAAAGTGGCAGCTTTCAGCAAGGTGATGAGTTTTTAATTCGGCCCACACGTTTGGCAGGTGCCGAAATCAGCCGGGAAATCACCCGTGGTGATGAGCTGGCATTGGCGTCCCCGATTCGAACCGGGTCCAACATTGGTAATATCGGAACCGGTCAGATTAATGAAGGTGTGATATTGGATCTTTATCAGCCGTATCCAAATGACACCAGCTTGTTATCAACGTTTTCTACAGCGGGACAGCTTTCGCCACCGATCATTATTCGTTTTACCAGTGAGACTACCTACGACATTTTGGATAATACTGATCCGGCCAATCCGGTCAGTCTGGTTCCTCCGATTGAGGATCAGATCTACATTCCTGGCGTAAATAATCCGATTTTTCCAGACGATCCCGGGCTAACCATTGTTGAAAGTACCGGGGTGAATATAGGGCAAGTGGTGGCTGGTACAACCAATGGCTATGGGGCTGAAAATCTGACTTTTACTTTTACCGATCCGGAAACCGGTGCGGTGACCGTACGACCAACGGCAGCAATTCCGGCCAATGCCTCGGCCCGAGAAATCGTTAATATTTTGAATCAACAAGAAGGGGTGGAGGCAACTGCACGATCCACCATGTTCTTAAGTAACTTTGTTGATGACGCAGCCGGTGCCCCATTAGAAGTAGTTATTAATGGTGAAACCTTGGTGATTGCTGCTCCGGATGTGGTTGATCCGGATACAGTCGCTCGTGAGATTAACGCCAATGCTAATTTGGCGACACAAAATATCCGCGCGTATTCCGATGGTTCCCAGGTTCGTATCGAATCCTATATTGGGGAAGATTTAACTATTACGGTAAATGGTACTGCTGGCGACAGTGTGGATGTGACTGATGCGTCCAGCAACACGCTCACCGTTGTTGGCCCGGGTAACTCGGCTACCATTGGTGGCTCGGTGGACGTGCAAATGGAAGACGGTTTGCGCTTGAACTCTGATAATGCAGGTGGGTTATTTGCAACCTTCCCGACGGCACAAGCTGCTTTCACTGGCTATCAGGTCAATATTAATGGTGCACCGGGAGAAGATGACTACTTTACCGTCGAATTTAATACCGATTCGGTTTCTGACAACCGGAACGGCATCAGCTTAATTGATTTGCAGCGTGCGAAGACCATTGAAACGGATGGTAAAGGCCGAACTTTTGATGAGGCCTATGCTGGTCTGGCGTCTGAAATCGGGGCAGATACTCAATCTTTAACCATCAACAAAGACGCCGCAGAAAGTGTTATGAATCTTTCCCTCTCGTTGAGGGAATCTGTGTCTGGTGTGAATCTCGATGAAGAAGCCGCCAACCTCATTAAGTATGAGCTGCAATACAATGCGTCTGCTCAGGTGATCCAGGTGGCTCAGGAAATATTCGACGCCTTATTAGCGGCATTTAATTAATAGGAGATTTAGAGATGGTTAGAGTTTCTTCTCAACAGGCGTTTATGGGTTCTGTAGGTGAAATGGTGGATCTGAACAGTCAGGTTCTCGATACCCAGGCTAAGATCTCTTCAGGTAAGGAAGTACTTACCGCTGCGGATGACCCTTTGGCCGCGAGTCGGATTTCACAGCTAACACAGGGTATTGCCCTAAGGGAACAATACACCAAAAACCTGACAACATTGGAAGCTGCCCTTCAGGCCGAAGAAGCGGCGCTCAATAATATAACGGAAAGCATACAGCGGGTTCGTGAATTGGCAGTAGCGGCAGGTAATGGTTCTTATAGTATTGAGGATCGGCAATCGCTTGCCATTGAAATTGACCAACGTCTGGAAGAGCTGGTGGCTTTGGCCAACACCAAAGACGCCAGTGGTGAATATATCTTTGCCGGATTCCAGGGTGACACTATTCCTTTTGTCGAGGTACAAGATGGCACCTATGTTTACCAAGGGGATGAAGGTCAGCGTTTCATTAAAGCGGATGAGTCGACCAACGTGGCAAGAAATGACAATGGTAAGCGAATTTTCTTTGAGGTGGACAGTGCTCAAAATACCATTTTCACTTACGCAAACCCCGTAAACACGGATCAGACTTCATATATCACCAGTGGCCGGATCACTGATCAGGCAGCCTATGATGCGTTTTATCCGGAAGACATGGTAATCACCTTTAACCCTGAAACCAGTGTTGTGCCCAATGGGCCGAACTACACCATTACCGAGAAGAGTACGGGCAAACCTATTGTATCTAATTTTGCGCACGTTCAGGGCGCTGAGGTAGAGTTTAACGGCGCGTCGTTTGCTATTTCAGGTAATCCAAACCCGGGTGATGTGTTTACTGTTGAGTCCACCAATAAACAAGATGTCTTCAAAACCTTTAAAAACCTTTCGGATAATTTAAAAGTGCTTGCCGACACACCGGAAGATAAAGCGCAGCTGGAAACGCTTTTGAATGATACCTTGATTAATCTTGATAATGCGTTGGAATCGGTCATCGAAGCACAAAGTGATGTGGGGGGGCGGCTGAATGTGGTGACCACCTCGCGTGATACACAGGAAGAAATCAATCTGGTGAATCAGACAGTGCTGTCCGGTATTCGGGATCTGGATTATGCTGAAGCCGTCTCGCAGTTGAGTTTCCAAACCTTTATTTTGGAAGCGACTCAGTCAACCTTTACACGAGTATCGGGGCTTTCTTTGTTTAATCAGCTTTAATTAAGATGACGGATCGTTAAGATCAATGGTTATTCAGAGTCGATGGCTTACGCCGATAAGCTTTTAAAGACGTATTAATTTTGGAATACCTGTAATGATTGAATACCTCATACCCGATATGCCGACAGTACAAGAGGTGACGCCTTGGTTGACTGAAATCGACCAAAATCGTTGGTATTCTAATTTTGGCCCTTTGGAAGAACGTTTTCGAGATCAGCTTGCTAGTGACATCTTTAGTGATCTGACTAAAGAGAATATAGCTACCTGTAGTTCCGGAACCGTGGCAATTGCGTTATCTCTTAAAGCGTTAGGTTTGACCAAAGGTGCCAAAGTATTACTTCCTGCGTTTACGTTTCCTGGGACTGTAGCTGCAGTATTATCAATTGGATGTGAACCTGTCCTGTGTGATGTTGATAACTCCGGTTGGCAGCTTGATCCTACATTGCTGGATCAATATTTCAATAGCATGAAGATTTCCGCTGTGATACCTGTTGCAGCATTTGGTGCTGTTGTTGATGTTAGCGTTTGGGATAAAGTATCAAAGAAATACTCTGTTCCGGTCATCGTTGATGCCGCA
>JBFHTA010000282.1:0-5272 GCA_041590855.1 Pseudomonadales bacterium | reverse complement strand
CGCCTTCGGGAATGTCGATTTTCCCTTCGTCGTTCGTCGTAGCGTTGAGATCTTCTCCTTGGTCACAGATTCGGTTCTGGTTGCGATCTATACACACCTGAACTTCTTTCAAATACCCATCAATCACAGTGACGGTTTCGTTCGGGGTGGTGGGTGTCGTTGGGTTCGCGGGGGTATTTCCATTATCGCTGCCGCCGCCTGAGCCACCGCCGCAGCCGGATAGTAAGAGTGCAGAGCTAATAGCAACTGAAAGTAAAGATTTACTGTGAAAGGCCATTCGGGTGCTTCCTTTAAAATGGGTATAAATTAATTCCGTTTTGATCTAAGTCGACATACTTTAGTAGTGAGTACCAATGGTCAACGAAACGTTCCGGAGAATTATTAATCGAATCAGTTACTTTGAATGACTGTTGATCGGTTAGATAAGTTTTTAGTGGGGTGATAAAGGGGCTGGGTGGAGTGGTGTAATTGATTCAGGCAGGAATAAAAAAGACCCCGAGACAAGGAAGCGAGTCGCGGGGCAAAGGGTGGTTAGTAAGGGGGTTACATAAAAGGTTGCACTATATAAAGGATTTCCAAAGTAAAGGATCTCGATCGATCAGAACTTGTAGTTGACCGACAGCGAGCCTGCGATGGCGCTGTTGTCGTAGTCGCCTGCCGGGCTGGCTAACAGGCCTTCGTGTTCTTCAATCTTGGCGTTGCCCAGGTCAGCGTATTCCAGACCGAGTGAAACTTGGGTTTGGTCGTTCATCTGATACATGGCGCCCAGGGTGTAACGTTTGATGTCGTCCAGCGGTAGATCGGCGGTGCGGTCTTCCGTTTCCACCGGGCTTTCGTCGTAAGAGAAACCGGCTTGTAAGGTCAGGTCTTGTGTTAGCTTGTAATGGCCACCGATGGCGTAGCGGTTGGCGTCTTGCCAGTTTCGCTCGATCGGAATGTCCAGTCCATCGCCCAAATCCGCACTTATGGTGGTAGTTTCAAAGCTGCTGTAGAAGGTACGTCCAAGATCCCAAAGGATGGCGGTTTTGTCGGTTACTTGATGATAACCACTGATTACGGCACTGGCCGGGTTTTCCCAGTTCAAGCGTGTGGTGGCACTGCTGTCCATCAAGGGGTTACCACCAATGTTGGCAGTAATATCGGCGTCGCCTTTGAGGTCGGTTTCTACTTTCGAACGATAGACAACCCCTACTCGGTGATCCTCATTGAATTCCCACATAGCCCCCGCTGTCCAGCCATAGTCGATACCGTGTGCATCCAAAGCCATGTCAGCTTCGATTAGAGGCATAGTTGGTGACAATTCTTGTTCGGCAGTGGTGTAGTTGATGTTTATTCCACCGCCTAAAGACAAATGGTCGTTGATTCGATACGAAATCGTTGGTTGTGCTTGTATGGTTTGAACGCTGGCGGAGGTGACGGCGTTACTGCCGGTCCATTGACTGCCGTAGTCAATTTCACTGCCGAAAGGAGCCAGTACAGTGAACCCTAGTTTTACATCGTCGCTCAGGCTATGAACGTAAGCAAAGGAGGGAATGAATACGGTGCTGCCGGAATCGCCGCCACTTTCCTGAGTTGAATCAGCTGCGTCGAATTGCAGATCGGTGTCGGCAACGATGGCGCCAAAGCCTATCTGATTTCCTTCCACCAGTGACATGGTCGCGGGGTTGGCCCAGCTTGATCCTGCGCCATTTCCTTCGGCAGCATGGCCTGCGCCGGCAGTGCCGAAGTTGGATGAACCGGGCATCAGTTGCAAGCCCACAGCGTGGACTGGGGTGGTGAACAAAGGGCTGATGGACATAACCGCTCCGGCCATTGATAACGTCATTTTCTTACGCGCTTGAGTCTGCTTTTGAGGCGTCTCTGTATCGGCTTTGTCGTTGAAACGGCGGTTATTGTGGTTGTATCGCATACGGTCACCCTTGTTTGGTCTTGTAGTTTTACGTTTGTGCTTTTTGTTTTGGGTAATGTAGCGATTGCTAAGCGGGGAAAATAATGAAACCACTGATTAGTTGATATTCCTATGGGGAATGAAACTAATTACTGTTTAATAGGTCACGGAATGTTGAGCTCAGAAGGTGAAATAAAGGAATGTGGTCGTCATGAAAGGCGTTGGGTAATAAGCCTGACGATTATGAGTACTGTGCTTGTAACGCGAGTAGTTGCGCACGCATTTGGTTTGGGTCTTTGGAGGAGGTGTCCTGCCCTTGCTGATGTTCAAAAGTACGCGCGGTGTCGATGCGGCTTAGCCACCAACGCATAGCGGAGGTCTGTTGCATGATGGGTAATGCGTTACGTTCATGCGCTGATAATGGGCGCTCACTTTGGTAGCCGTCGAGCATGGCTTGAGCATGAGAAGGTAGGATTTGGTGAGTCGGATCGAGTGTCCAATCATTCAGTGTGATCGCCAGATCATAGACCGCATAATCATAACTAGCATTGAACAGGTCGATAATTGCTGTGATCTTGCCGTTATCTACTAAAACATTGTCATGAAACAAATCGCCGTGCACTGTGGTTTTGGGTAAATCGGAGGTGACGGATTGGTATTGCGTGATGACATCGCGAATCAAGACTCTATCTTCGTCGGCTAATTCTTCAAAGGTATCCACACTGTGTTGCCAGAACGCCAGTCCTTTAGGGCATTCATGACGTTGTGGATAACTCCCTCCGGCGTTGTGAAATTTGGCCAGTAGCACCCCGCATTGAAAGCAGAGGTCTGCTGTGATGTTGGAGGGTGGGCGACCAGGTAATTTAGGAAAGACCGCACCGGGCTTGTTCTTCAGTGTCATCAATCGGCTTTGTTGTTGATTCAAAAGTGGATCAGGTACAGGTACGCCCTGTTGATATAGGTGATCATACAACTCCAGATAAAACGGCAGTGCATCAGCCTGAGTGTATTCAAAGAGAGTGAATACCCACTCACTTGTTATGTCCTGGTTTTTGGTAGTGAAGAAATAGGTGGTGTTCTCAATGCCGTCTGCCACGCCTTTAAAGTCGATCAATTGACCCAATTGGTAGGTCTGGCAGATCAGTTCAAAGTCGAGGTGGTCGAGTTGGGTGTATACGGACATAACAGAAATTCTATCTCACAACATCAAGGCGTTTGGAATTACCACTCCAGCAATTTCCAGGTGGGTAGCAGCAATTGGGATTCATCAGAGCGTACCATTTGGCCGTCTTTGGATGGAATCAAATAATAGGTGGGCGCATGTTTGGATTCCACTTTAATTTCAACCAGGGTGCCATTCACATAATACTCTGAGATTTTTTTCCCGCCGGATTCTTTGATGATGACTTCCGGTTCGGAAATGTCGTTCCCGCTCTCCGCAATGCTTGGTGTGCTGACCAGTAAGGCCAGTGTCATCAATAGCGGGCGTAGGATGATGTTTAGTGGGAGTGAACTCAGTAGACGCATGGTCTATCCCTCTTGTGTCTGCTACTATTTGCTGCTTCCGATGATACGGTCCTGCATGGCCTGTGTACACCGAATTCCCTCTTATTCCAACGGATATTGCTTGACGATGACTGAACAAAGCCCTGCTCCTTTAATTTTAGTTGATGGTTCGTCCTATTTGTTCCGGGCTTTTCATGGATTGCCTCCGCTGACCAATAAAGACGGGCATCCGACTGGCGCGATCAAAGGCGTGATCAGCATGTTGCGTCGGATGATGGCCGATTTTCCGGACAGCCACATGGCGGTGATTTTCGATGCGAAAGGTAAGACTTTCCGGAATGACATGTACGAGGAGTACAAAGCCAATCGTCCTCCGATGCCGGATGATTTGAGAGTCCAGATTCAGCCGATTCATGACATCATTCGTGCGATGGGCATTCCTTTGTTGGTGATTGAAGGGGTGGAAGCCGACGACGTGATAGGCACACTCTGTCTTCAGGCCACAGAGCAAGGTGTCGATACCATTGTTTCTACCGGCGATAAAGACATGGCGCAGTTGGTCAGTGCCCACGTTTCGTTGGTGAATACCATGACCAACACCACCATGAATCGCGACGGTGTGATTGAAAAATTCGGTTTGGCGCCGGAACAGATCATCGATTATCTGGCACTGATGGGCGATAAAGTAGATAACATTCCTGGGATACCGGGATGTGGTCCAAAAACCGCCGTGAAGTGGTTAGCGGAATACCAAACGCTTGAGAATTTGATGGAAAATGCGGATCAGATCAAAGGCAAAATTGGTGAGAAACTCAGGGCTAACCTAGAGCAACTGCCGTTGTCCAAGGCTTTGGCCACCATTAAATGCGACGTGGAATTAGACCAAGGACCAAAAGACCTGGTGCTTGGTGACATGGATGAAGCTGCATTGTTAGGGTATTTCAATACCTTTGGCTTTAAGAGCTGGTCCGAAGAATTAAAGAACCAAGGCGTTGAAGCCGTAGATGTCGCGGTGGCCGGTCAACCGGGTTTACATCTACAGCAACCGGAAGAAGTCGTTATTCCGCTGGTGGAGCAAACCGAATACATGACGTTGCTGGATGAGTCCTCGCTAAAGAGCTGGGTTCAACTGTCTGCCAGCAAACCTGTGTATGCTATTTATCCTGTGGTGTCGGACGATCATTACCGGGCCTCTCGTCTGATTGGTGTGGCGTTAAGTGTCGAGCCAGGCAAGGCGGTGTATGTGCCCCTGGCACACGACTATGTCGGTGCGCCAGAGCAACTTGGTCCGGCCAACGCTTTAGAGTTACTTCAACCGCTGCTTACCGGTGAATCAATTAATCAGGTGGGTCACAACACCAAGAAAGTGGCGCATTTGTTGGCCAATTATGATCAGCGTTTGGTTGGGCAGATTCACGATGTAATGTTGCAATCCTATGTGCTGAACTCTGTGGAAAGTAAGCACGAATTAAGTGAAATCGCCTCGTTGCATTTGAATCATACCTTGCAAAATGATGAAGCCATTTTGGGCAAAGGCAAAAAACGCTTGGCGCCAGGTCAGTTGGAAATAGAAGCCATGATGGAGTTTGCCTGCGCTCAGGCAGATGTAATTATGCGCTGTCATCAGGTGTTGTCGGCCAAGCTGAAACAAGCGCCACAACTCAACTGGGTCTATCAGTGGATTGAACGAAAATTGTCGCCGGTGTTGACGGATGTGGAAGCCAATGGCGTACAGCTTGATCAGGCGGAATTGTTGCAACAAAGCAAGTCGTTGGCCGCTTCTTTGGCGACCATTGAAGAAGACGCCTACGGTTTGGCTGGGCAAGAGTTCAATATGAATTCGCCAAAACAGATCGGTGAGATTCTTTACGACAAACT
>JBFHTA010000281.1:0-5301 GCA_041590855.1 Pseudomonadales bacterium | reverse complement strand
CGGTGGCATTGGAAGGCGCACTGAAGCTCAAAGAGATTTCATACATTCATGCGGAAGCTTACCCGGCTGGTGAGTTGAAGCACGGCCCTCTGGCGCTTGTGGATGCCGATATGCCGGTAGTAACAGTAGCACCGAATAACGAGTTGTTAGACAAACTGCGCTCTAACCTCGAAGAAGTGCGTGCGCGTGGTGGTCAGTTGTTCGTAGTCGCTGACGATAAGACTGTGGGCCACTACTCGGATGATCATACGATCACCTTGAATGAAATGCATTCGATTCTGGAGCCTATTGTTTTCACCATTCCGCTTCAGCTGCTTTCGTACCATGTGGCAGTGCTTAAAGGCACTGATGTGGATCAGCCGCGTAACTTGGCTAAGTCTGTGACGGTTGAGTAAATCGTCCTTAACACCTGGGCACTGTTGTGTAGTTAGTGCCCTTACCGTGCTTTTTAGATCAAATAATGTACTTTGAATGAGGTTAATCGCACTTAAAGCCTTGAAAAACATCACTGGCCATAGGTTTACCAACGAAAATTAGCTATAGTTGTTAACCAAAACTTTGAATTTGATTAGTAAGACGTTGTATTTCCATAGAAAAATACCTCGTTTCCAGTCAAATGAGCTAGGATTAATCATAGTTTCCTATCTCCAGAGAAATAGTTACAAAGAAGATGAGTTTGTATGCACATCATTAGGTGGACACTATTACTTTCAATCTTTTGGGTACTGCTTTCAGGCTATATCCAACCTTTATTACTCAGCTTTGGTGCTGTGTCTGTTGCCATTGTGTTACTTGTCTTAAAGCGTATGGATGCAGTGGATCAGGAACCGAAACGCCTGAACTCCGGTTTTCGATCCATTCGATACTTCAGTTGGCTATTAGGCCAAATAGTTAGTTCCAGTATTTATGTTACTAAATTGATCTGGGGCTCTTCCGATAAGATTTCCCCTGCGCTAGCCAAGATACCTGCCACAAATATCCCACCCGATCGACGAGTTCTCTACGCAAATTCAATCACATTAACGCCAGGTACCCTGAGCGTGGATATTGAGAATGGGGAAGTGACCGTTCATGCGTTGCAGCGTTCTTCTATTGAAGAGCTGGAGCAAGGGGATATGGAAAGAAAAATTACGAGCATCTGGGGTGAGCACAAATGACTGGCGTTTTCGTCGCTGTTTGCATTGCGATTCTGGTGGTGATGGCTTTGGCGTTAGCCCGGGCTTGTTACGCGCCGTCGGTGTACGATCGCATATTGGGTGTCAACATGTTCGGCACCAAAACCGTTCTCTTTATTGCCGTCATTGGCTTTTTGATGGGAAGACCGGATTTTCTGGACATTGCTATCGTGTACGCACTGATAAACTTCATAGGGATGGTCGCGGTACTCAGGTTTTTTGAGTACACCGCACCAATTGAATAACAACTCAATAAGAAATGGTTCGACATGCTTGTCTTGGACATTATTAGTAGTGTTTTACTCATTGCCGGTGTTTTCTTCGGGCTCAGTGGGGCAATTGGTTTATTCAAGTTCCCTGACTTTTTTACACGGGTACATGCCGCCAGTGTGACCGATTCAATCGCATCGATTTTAATCATCGGTGGTTTACTGTTACAAACTTCATTCGATCTGAACACCGCCAAGCTGTTGTTCATTCTCTTGTTTTTGATGATCACCAGTCCAACGGCTTCTCATGCGTTAGCCAAATCGGCCCGGCACGGAGGCTTATTAACCTTGGCTGAAACCAAGAAAGAGCAGGAGCAAACTAAATGATGGCGGAGCTTATTGATCTGGTTTTGTTAGCGATGCTGGCGATCACGGCATTGCGAATCATCTTTCTAAAAGACTTGTTCGCAGTGGTTATGCTGTTTGGTATTTATAGCTTCTTGTCCGCCTTGATCTTTGTCAGTCTGGATGCAGTGGATGTTGCCTTTACCGAAGCTGCGGTTGGTGCTGGTATCTCAACGGTTTTGATGCTCAGTACGTTAGCACTGACAGAACGTACCGAAAAAGACAGTCAACGTTCCTCTCTCTTGCCCTTAGTGGTCGTCACAGTGACAGGGGCTGCATTGATCTACGGTACTTTGGATATGCCGCCTTTCGGCCATCCGGACAACCCCATCCATGAGCACGTTGCCCCTCGTTATATTGAAGAATCGCCGAAAGAAGTCGGGTTACCAAATATGGTGACGTCTGTGCTAGCGAGTTACCGAGGCTTTGATACCTTGGGCGAGACGGTTGTGGTGTTTTCTGCCGCGATTGGCGTACTTGCGCTGTTAGGAGTCAGACGCCGAGAAGAAAATGACGAGGCGGAATCCGGTTTTAAAGCGCACAGGGTTTTAAGAGTCGTTGCCAAATTTATTATTCCGCTCATTATTTTGTTTGCGCTCTATGTGCAGTTTCATGGTGACTTTGGTCCGGGTGGTGGATTCCAGGCGGGGGTGATTGCAGCTGCTGCGTTCATTCTTTATGCGCTGGTGTTTGGTTTACCGCATGCCTTTGCTGTTGTCAGCCCCAGGTTCTTACAGGCATTAGCCCCATTTGGTGTGTTACTGTACGCCAGCGTTGGTTTATTCAGTATGGCGAAAGGTGGCCAGTTCCTGGACTACAACAAGTTGGCGGCGGACCCGATCGCAGGTCAGCATTACGGCATTATCATCATTGAACTCGGTGTGGGGATTACCGTTTTTGCCGTGATGTTGAGTATTTTCTATGCCTTTGGCAGTCAGATAGCGAGGTCAAACGCACAGTGAGTTTTATTGTCGATTACTACAACTACTGGATCGTCGTTTTCTTGATGATGGCCGGTTTTTATATTGTGATTTCAGCGAACAATTTGGTGAAGAAAATCGTTGGCTTGAATGTGTTTCAAACCTCGGTCTTCATGCTTTATATCACCATGGGTAAAGTCAGCGGAGGAACGGCACCGATCGTTGTCGAAGGCGTCACCCAGTATTCCAACCCCTTGCCTCATGTGTTGATTCTTACTGCAATTGTTGTGGGCGTAGCAACCACTGCGGTGGGGCTTTCATTGATTGTTCGTATTAAACGTGCCTATGGCACTGTTGAAGAGAATGAATTTAAAGACAAGGACGACACCATCTAATGTTTGAACAACACTTGGTTGCCCTTTCTATTGTTCTGCCCCTGATCGCAGCACCAATCGCGCTTATTCTGGGTAGATCCATGCTTTCCTGGGGCTTCGCAACTTTTATCAGTGGTTGGGCCTGTTATGTTTCCTGGGAACTGTTAGCAACGGCTTTAACCGATGGCGTGATCAGCTATGCGGTTGGAGGCTGGCCTCCTCCCTGGGGTATTGAGCTGCGTATCGACGCCGCCAATGCGTTTATCCTGCTTGCGGTGACAGCCGTATCAACGCTGGTACTGTTGTATTCGAAAGACAGCATTGAGAAAGAAGTGGATTCATCCGCGCATGCGCTTTATTACACCGCTCATTTACTTTGTCTGGCAGGACTGTCCGGCATTCTGGTAACGGGCGATGCCTTCAACCTCTTTGTATTCCTGGAAATCTCGTCTCTGGCCACTTATACCCTGGTGAGTCTGGCGTCGGATCGACGCTGCCTGACAGCGGCGTTCCGTTATCTGGTGATGGGAACCATAGGTGCGACCTTCATTTTGATCGGTGTCGGTATGCTCTATATGAAGACGGGTACGTTGAATATGCTGGACTTGGCAGAGCGTATTCACGTCTATGAAAGCAGCCGCACGATCAATACCGGGCTGGCGTTTATCATGGTCGGGGTCAGCATTAAACTGGCGCTATTCCCACTGCATATGTGGTTGCCGCCGGCCTATACCCATGCGCCATCGGCGGTAACGGCATTCCTGGCAAGTACTGCCACCAAAGTAGCCGTGTACGTCATGATCCGGTTTATCTTTACCGTCTTTGGTGCCGATCATGTGTTTGAAGAAATGGGCATGGATTTGATTCTGATGGCGTTGGCCATCGTGGCGATTTTCAAATGCTCTTACATGGCGACCGTGCAAAGTAATGTGAAAACCGTGTTGGCGTACAGTAGTGTTGCCCAAATTGGTTACATGATTTTGGGCGTAAGCCTGGTCAGCGTGACCGGTTTGATGGCGGGATTGATTCATATTTTCAATCATGCGCTGATGAAGGGCGCCTTGTTTATGGCCGTTGGCGCTGTGTTTTATCGTTTAGGGTCGGTGGATATTCAAGCGTTTAGAGGGTTAGGGAAGCACATGCCATTGACCATGGCCGCCTTTACCCTTGCAGGTCTCAGTATCATAGGCGTACCGCTGACGGTGGGTTTTGTCAGTAAGTGGTATCTGGTCACTGCGGCATTGGAGCAGAACCATTGGTTGATTGCTGGCCTGGTATTGGCCGGATCTTTATTGGCGGTGGTGTATATTGGCCGGGTGATTGAAGCGGCGTATTTCCAGAAGCTTCCGGAAACTACCGATCCGGCCAGTGTCAAGGAAGTGTCCTGGTGGATGCTGGCCCCTATGTGGGCATTGGTGATCGCCAATATTTATTTTGGTATCGATACCAGTCTTACAACAGAAGCCGCAAGTAACGCTTCTGAATGGTTGTTCCAAACCAACAAAGAGTCGGAGGTTGTACAGTGAATCTCTGGCAAGGTGTTGAACCCTCTTCATTAATTAGTTTAGCCATCCTGGTGCCGCTCGTTGGCGCTCTGTTAGTGGCGGCCACAGGTAAAATTCCTAACCTAAGGGAAGCGGTGACCTTAATTACGGCCACCATTTTATTTACGCTGGTTTTGGCCATTACTGACAATACATTTAACGGCGTGGAAATGCGTCTGGATGTGATTGAAATTTTCCCGGGCCTGGGCATTAACTTTTTAGTAGAGCCTTTAGGCGTACTGTTTGCGTTAGTAGCCAGCTTCCTGTGGATCATTACCAGTATTTATGCCGTAGGCTATATGCGGGGTAACAAGGAAGAGAATCAAACGCGTTTCTTCACCTGTTTCGCCTTTTCCATCAGCTCGGTTATGGCCATTTGTTTTTCTGGTAACTTATTAACCCTGTTTATTTTTTATGAAGTCTTAACGCTGGCCACTTACCCATTAGTGACGCACGCTGGTACTGACGCCGCCAAACAAGGTGGCCGTACTTATCTGGGAATTCTGTTAAGTACCTCAATTTGTTTCTTGTTGTTTGCGATTCTGGGGACTTACAGCCTGACCGGTACATTGGAATTCCAGGCTGGCGGAATATTCGATGAATCACACGATAAAGCAATACTTGGCTTCTTACTGGTTTTATTTGCGTTTGGTATTGGTAAAGCCGCTCTCATG
>JBFHTA010000280.1:0-5310 GCA_041590855.1 Pseudomonadales bacterium | reverse complement strand
CCTTCGGGGCCTTAAGAGAAATGTCTCTTTTTTGTTGCGGCTTTTTGACGTAACCCGTTATGCCTTCAAAACCGCGCCTCAAATAGACATTTCTCTTATAGGCCTGAGCAGAGAGGGACTTATTCAGATGTTCCCTAGTGAAGGTATGAAACGGGGCATCCGATAGATCATCAGATCCCACCATTTCATGACAGCTCATTAAGAGGCGTTATCCGCTGATTAAAAGGTCGGGTGAGTTTGTTTAAATGTTTTAGGGTTCTGAATGGTGTGTTTTACCTCAATCAGTTCCGCATTTTCCGGTGTCAGACTTTGCCCTTGATATTGGATTAACAATTCGCGGCTTTCTTGCCCAAAGAAGAAACGATCATAGAAGCTGACCAGCTCTTCACGACTGATGGCTTCAATCACATTGCTTAGGCGTTCGCGGGTATCGAACTCTGTCAGTTCCTGGTCAATTTCCTGCCAGTAACGGTCAGATAGCTGACTTAAACGTTGAGGCTTTTCTTTCAGCTTGGAAATCAAGGCTGATTTGTGTTGCTCAAACTCTTCGGCTGACATTTCGGATAAGGTATCCCGATAGGTCACCAGAAATGACTGATAGTCGTTAGACAGCGTTTTAGGGCCCACCACATGAGATTGGGTAATCAAGGTGAATCCTGGTACTTGTGCCAACGGAATGGGCGTGGCAAAGACAATGTAGCCACGTTGCTTTTCAGTTCGAATTTCACTGTAGAACGGGGAGGACAATACCTGGCTGATCAAACCTGCCAACGCACGTTCCTCATAGGTGGCTTCCTGACCTTGGTAGTAGGCCAGCAGTACGGAGTCATTATGCTGGGTGTCCAGATTAAAGCCGGTAATCTCACCTTCTTTCAGTTTAACCACTTGTTGTGGTGCCACCTGGGTACTGTTGCTGTTTTGGAATAGGATCGCCTGAACGTCCGCAGCTATGGTTTTTGATTCGTCCTGAGACAAGTTTCCGTGGGTCAACATTACCACTTCAACGTCTTTAAAAATCTGATCACGATAGGCTTGAATGTCTGCCAGTGTCATTGGCTCAAGTGCCGTAAGGCGTTCTTCTAATGACCAGGAAGAACTCATCAGTAGCGTTACCAGCTTTTTATAAGCCAGGCTATATGGCTTGTCTTTGGCTTCGTTATGATACGCGCGCAGTAACTCATCTTTATAAATGTTGAAACGTTCTTCTCGCAACGGCGCATTAAACATGCTGTCAATGACGGTGGTTAACAGTGTTTCAAGCTTTTCGCTGTAACCGGACACCTTAATGGTGATACCACGGGAATTGCGATAGAGGGTGTAATCCAGCCCAGCCAGATACGCAGGGTAGGAATATTCGTTCAAACTGTCGTTGATCATTTTGGCAAACAGGTTTCCGGCGACGCCATTCGCTGCGGTGTTATTGGCTTGCGGACTGCGGATATTAATGAAGATGTCCGCTTTCGGGCTGTCAAATTCCAGGTTAGTTCTGTGCCATAGGGTGAACCCGTCTTTCTCAACCAGTTTGATGGGAGTCTCTGTGATCTCCGGATTTTCCAGCAGGGTCAGATGCTCGGGAACGAACTGGTTTTTTTCAGGCAGTGTCAGACGCTCATTCGGTGTGACGTTTTTCCAGCTCGCCAATACATCCTCTGTTAATGGTTTTACAGAGTACGGTGTTTGATACCAAGGGCTCTTCTTATCCGTTGGCAGGTTTGGTTCTGCCACTGTGACCAACACGTTATCCGGGGTTAGTTGCTCAAGATAACGGGTGATCAACTTGGCGTCGTAGCGAGCCATCAAATAAGGGCCGCGAATGACTTCTCGTGCGGTGTAGCGTTGCAAGTTACCCGCCAAATGAGACACGGTTTGACGAGGTGAGGCCTGCTCCTGGAAACGGAACGCGATGTTATTCAGGCTGGATTGTTCTTCAAAAATCCACTGTTGTGGACCTTCTTGCTTCAGCAGGTCAATATAAGCAAAGACTTCAGAAACGATCTCTTGATAATGAGCAAGGCCTTCCTGGGTTAGCTTGACGGTAATATTAAAGGTGGCGTATTCCAGATTATTGAAGCCGGAACCTGCACTTAAACTGTCTGCCCAACCACGCGCTTTCAATTCAGACAATAAACTGCCTTTGCCTTCGTGGCCAATCAGATTGGAAAGATACTGAACTGGTTTTTCACGATAGTGGGCGGTTAAAGGTTCTACCGGGAACACCAGTGACAGGCTGCGGGTATTCTTGATCGGGTTGATATATACCTCGGCAGGTAAGGTGCCTTCTTTAAAGAGTGGTTGCTGGATGGAGTCCAGTTTAGTGTCGTGATTCGGAACCGCTGCGAACTTCTCTTCTACCCACTGTTTTAAAGTGGCCAGGTCTTCCTTACCTAATACCACCAAAGTCATCAGGTTGGCAGAATAGTACTTGTTGTAGAAAGTTTTCAGATCGTCCTGAATCGGGCTGTCTTCGGTATCTGATAGGGTGTCCAGAGAACCCACAGAGAATTTGGATGCGGGATGTTCCGGGTTAATGATTTCGCGGATGACTTCGTAGTTACGACGAACGTCGTCTTTCAGCTTGGCTTGGTACTCGGAATGCACTGCATTCTTTTCGCGGTCAACGTATTTTTCATCAAGTAAAGGGGTTTTGAAGAATGACGAAAAACGATCCAGCGCCGGTTCTAACGCGCCTTTCTCCACTTCGAAGAAATAGTTGGTGTGTTCACTTGAGGTAAAGGCGTTGTGGCTGCCGCCGTTTTTGCTGATGAATTCCTGATATTCGCCGGCTTCAGGGTACTCTTCTGTGCCCAGGAACAGCATATGTTCCAGGAAGTGCGCCAAACCCTGGCGGTCTTTCGGGTCTTGCAGACTGCCTACGTGTACATCGAGCGCTGCAGCGGCTTTGTCGGTTTCCGGGTCGGAAATTAACAACACTCGCAATTTGTTGGGGAGCTCCAGGTATTGATAGGACTTTTTATCGGTATCCGGTTGGATGACGACACTTGGGTCGTACTGGGAGTTTTTCAGAGAAAAATACGCTACTGCCATAATGATTAGAATACCAATGCTTATAAAACTGTGTTTAGAACTCATCGCCTTGTCCTTATTGTGTTCTTCCATACAAGCGAAAGTGACAGACTATCCTAACGGTTAGGCCGGAACATTTCATCTAATGATCTGCGATCGTACGGATTTATCTTAGCTCTGACTCTGATAGGGCTGTGCAGGTTCCCATGACTATGCTTTATTACACCGGAACTGGATTGCTTTGGAACTGGATTGCATTAGAACTGGAGGTTTGTTTTGGATTTGTTGAACATGAGCACCATTGAGTTGATCACGGGGTTCGTAAGAATGTGGGGATTTTGGAAGGAACTATGAGCTTTCACACATCGCAAGCGGCAATCAATGTATTAAAAGTCGGGCAGAAGCACCCCAGGTGGCGGGAGGCGGCGGAGTTTGTTATTGAACGTGCCACACCAGAGGTCAAGCTTTTATTGGCCGTTGGGCGTCAGCTTGAACGTGAAGAGTTGCAAGCTCAGGCCGCCTCTTCCGAAGGTTTCTCCTGGTCGGTGAAGGAACTGTTGAAATATGCAGCCATCATCCTGGTCAGTGCCTTGATCAGTGGGGTATCCGGCTATCTGTTGGCGGGGTTGATTAAACTTTGCTGAGGTTGGGTTCTTTGGGATGGTGTTGATGAGGTTTCCTTGCCAGGCATTTCAGCTATGTCCTGCATTGCATTAGTTGGTTATGATAGCCCGTTCATCACAATAATAATGAAAAAGGACGAACGCCTTGATTGAGCAAAGTATTGGGCTGCAGTGGTTGCTCCTTATTCCTATAGTGGCGGGCTTTATCGGTTGGGTTACGAACTGGCTGGCCATCAAAATGATCTTTTACCCACGGGTGTGGATGGGCATTCGCATTGGCCGATTCAAACTGGGGTGGCAAGGCATTATTCACCGAAAATCCGAAGGTTTTGCTCAGGCGGTGGGTAAGCAAGTCTCTGAAAACATGCTGCGAGCGGAAGATTTGATTCCGGAAGTGAACATGCAGCATGCAACGAACTTCATTAATAAGTTTCCTAAGTTGTGGCAAGAAATCGAAGGCGGTGAGTTTCTTCCCGATATGCTGGGTGAGCACTGGCAACGTATGACGCCATTGCAACAACAGTTGGTCAAAATGCAAATTCGTTTCGACAGCCGTTCTTTGTTGATGGAACTGGTTAAAATTGCTCGGGCCAAGTTTGTGGAGCGATTCAACATACGTGGTGTGATCAGCGAGCGTTTGTCCCGGGATTCACGGCTGCTGGCTGAATTATTCGGTGGCATAGCCCGACCGGAACTGCGAATGATTGAAATTTATGGTCTCTTTTTCGGAGCCATCATAGGCGCGGTTGAAGGGTTGTTGTTTGCCTTTACTGATATGTCCTGGGTGGTTTTCTTGTTTGGTACCTTGGTCGGCGCGGTGACCAACTGGTTAGCCATCGAAATGATTTTCAAGCCCCGCTTTCCGAAGAAAATATTGGGCATTGAATATCAGGGGTTATTTCCAAAACGACAAGATAAGATTGCGGCACAGTTTGCGCAGGTGGGCGAGCAACATGTGCTGCCTGTGTCCGCGTTTGTTGAGGAAATCATGACGGTGCTCGAAGAGCAGGCGTTTATTGACGACATGGAGCAGACCGCGCGTCGTTTCTTGCATCGCATCATTGGTAATTATTTAGAACATTTACCCGAAGGCGTCTCAGTGGATGAAATCGCTGATAAGGCCATTGAGTTTTATTACATGAAGCAACCGTCGCTGGAGCCCCAGTTGATGGCAGAGATCAAGTGGCTGTTGGAGTCGGATTATCGTGTTGCTGAGATCATTGAAGAAAACTTATCCCAGTTGCCCAAAGAAAAGTTCGAGCGCGTATTACGTATTGTTTTTGAACAGGATGAGACAACCTTGATTATTATCGGGGCGGTCATTGGTTTCATGATCAGCGGTATGCAGTTTTCGTTGTTTGCCTAGATCAGCAGCAAGGATCGGAATGTCTGGCGATAAAAAAGGTGCCTCAGCGTTGCTGAGGCACCTTTTTTAATGCTTATGTCAGTGCTTATGCGACAGAAGTCAGGGCAACAGGGTTGTTATCTTTACGAATGTAACGGGATACCCAGGCGCCAATGGTTTCTGCCACGTACTCGGCGTCTTCTTTACGGGTGATCAGGTGGTCTGTTTGATCCAGAGAAACAAAGCTCTTCGGATGCATGGCCGCTTGGTAGATGTGTGCGGCTTCGTCGATTTCCACCGTGTCATCAATCGGTGAGT
>JBFHTA010000279.1:0-5310 GCA_041590855.1 Pseudomonadales bacterium | reverse complement strand
TACCGACGCCTTTGTTAGCGGTAAACCCAATGGTACCGGTTTGGGGCTGGCGATTGTCCGTGCACTGGTGGAAGCCCATCGTGGTCAGTTGTCCATCACCTCCGATGCCAGTACCGGAACCACCATTACCGTTGCACTGCCGATCAGTTAATGCCATGACAATAATCACCAATACAATCATCGCCAATACTGTAAAAAAATAATCTAGCAAGGCCGAAGTTATGAACGCTCGTATTTTAATCGTGGAAGATGAAACCGCCCTGGCTCAAATGCTGGCCATGCATTTTGAGGACGAAGGCCACGAGGTATTTCACGCCAGTTGTTTACGGGAAGCCCGGGAACTGGAGCCTCGTCATCAGCCCGATTTAATCCTGATGGATCAGGGCCTGCCAGACGGCAAAGGCTATGATCTGCTGTGCGAGTTTCAGGAACAGGACTCCCCGGCGACCATGATCATGATGACCGCTGAGCATGATTTGGATCTGGCCATCGCCGCCATTAAAGCCGGAGCCTTTGACTTTGTTCATAAGCCGATCAAAACCGACGAGCTTAACCACACCGTCAATCGCGCCTTGGAACATCAAAAGCTGGCTCGACAGGTGGAAGTGCTGTCGTCCGTTACCGATGTGGATTTAAGCGAACCCCGCTTGCTGGGTAAAAGCCAGGCGATGCTGGACGTCAGTAAAGAAATCGCCCTGGTCGCAGGCAGCAATGCGCGGGTCTTAATCACTGGCGAAAGCGGAACCGGTAAAGAACTGGTCGCCCGTGCCATTCACCATCACAGTCAACGCCCCGGCCCGTTTCTGGCCATTAACTGTGCGGCGCTGGTCGACAATCTGTTGGAAAGCGAACTCTTTGGCCATGAACGCGGCGCCTTTACTGGCGCGACAGACCGTAAACCCGGTAAATTCGAGCTGGCCGAAAACGGCACACTGTTTTTGGATGAAATCGGTGAAATGGCCTTACCGCTGCAAGCCAAGTTACTGCGAGTTTTGCAGGAAGGCACTTTCGAACGTCTGGGCGGTAGCCAAACCTTGCGAAGTAATGCGCGGGTGATCGCAGCAACCAACCGAAGCCTGCCCGATGAAATCGAACAGGGCAACTTTCGAGAAGACCTCTATTACCGACTGAACGCCATGCAGATTGCGTTACCACCGTTACGTGAGCGGGCCGAAGACATCCCGACTCTGGTGGAAGGTTTGTTGGAACGTGTGTGCCGGTCGGAAGGCAAAACCAACCTGCAAACCACACCGGAAGCCATGGCGTTTCTGAAACACTACCCTTGGCCGGGAAATATTCGTGAACTGCAAAACGTGTTAACCCAGGCCGTCATTCGAGCGCGTAGTAATTACATTGGGGTAGCAGAGCTGTGCATTGCCAATAGCGAACAGTCTCCTTCTAACCCATATACGAGCAGCCAATCCACTGGCTGCTCAACCAACCCTGCGCGAGATGCCAACGAACAACCTATGACCCTGGCCGACCTGGAAGCCAAACACATCCAATACGTGCTGGATTTCACCGGCGGCCACAAAGGGAAAACGGCGTCGATTCTGGACATTTCCCGCCCGGCGCTGGATCGTAAGATAGAGAAATACCAACTTACCGTTAAATAAAAGCCATTCGATCTTGTAAATGAAGAGTTAAGAGGTTTCCTAAAGCGTTGCCAGCAAGTCATTCACTGCCAAGGCAAAAGGCTGAGGGGAATCTTCCTGTAAGAAATGCCCTCCGGTCAACGTCTGATGCGGTTGGCCCTGACAACCGGGAATGCGCTCCTGCAAGTATTTGTCGCCGCCTCGGGTGATAGGATCACCGTTACTGAACGTAGTTAAGAAAGGTTTTTGCCATTGTTCCAAAACCTTCCAGGCTGCGCGATTGGCATCAGACGCTGGATCATCCGGTCTCACCGGCACCAGTTTGGGAAAGGCTCTGGCTCCGGCTTTATAATCTTCAAAGGGAAACGGCGCGTCGTAGGCTAATGACTCCGCCTTGGATAATTTTTTGAAGGTGCCAGAGGCAACAATTTTACTGATAGGAAACCAGGGGCTGTACAGCGCAAAACTGCGCCACAGGTAAAAGGCCATCGGGATTTTCTGATCGCCTGTCGGTAACATGCCATTTCCCACTACTATGGCGCGGAAACGGTCGGCATTTTCGGCCGCTAATCTTAATCCGATCAACGATCCCCAATCCTGACAGACCAGAGTGATCTGATCCAATTCCAGCTGATCCAAAAAACGCTTCATCCACAACACGTGTCGTTCAAAGGAATACATGCCGGTTTCTATGGGCTTGTCCGACTTACCAAAGCCGATTAGATCCGGCGCAATCACCCGATGACCAGCGGCAGCACAGATGGGAATCATATGACGATAAAGATAGGACCAACTGGGTTCGCCATGCAGCATCAGAACAGGGGACGCATCCGATGGCCCCTGCTCCACGTAATGCATGCGCATGGGTTCGTCCTGATGGGTATCCTGGTTCTGGCCGATGTCGACCTCAACATAATTGGCGTCAAAGGGGTAGCCCACCAAACGCTCAAAGCGTGATTCCGGGGTACGCAGAAATTTCATTCCGAGCTGTGAATCCTTCATAACGAATACCGCTCACAATGGCCATCAATCACAACGGCAATCCATCACAATGACAATCCCATCACAATAACTATCCATCACAACGACAGCTCTTTATAGGCTTCGGTAAACCAAAGCCATGGCGTCCACTCTTCGGAGCGCGCCGTTTCCTCTGATATCTGATCCATAATCCCTCCCTCGAACGTGCAATCAATTCGCCCCGAGTGGACGAACATCAAATGCGTTCATTGTATTTTCCAGCCGTGTTATCAGATTAGACCCAAACTCAGACAAATGCCTAAGCCTGCCAAATAGAGGCCCATCAAATGCGTGCAACCTGTCGGAAATTAACAAATAATGTGACTTTATTATTAATTCATTGATCCAGGCTAAAGACATCAGTGCTTTCTCATGTCTAGATGGATTGATTAAGGGGCCGACTCAGCGGCTCCCGAAACACCTTTATATCTCAGTCGAGTGATCCCGGAGGGACTATGAAAACGGTAGTAAGCATCAGTTTAGGAAGCGATGCACTTGACTACGACTTCACCACAGAATTCCTGGGCAAGGCATTCAGAGTCGTACGCATCGGCACCAATAAAGACATCCAAAAGGCCGAAGCCTTAATTAAGGAATGGCAAACCCAAGCCGACGTAATTGGTCTGGGGCGTGTGCGGGAACACTACCACGTCGGCACCAAGCGTTTTGTGCAGAAAACCACCCAGCGACTGGAAGAACAGGTTAAAAAAGTCCCTGTAACCACCGGGGCCCAGTTAAGAAACATTTTGCACGAATGGGCCATTCGTCATACCCAGATCGAGCAAGGTAACTTCTTTAATAACTCGCGGGTTCTTTTCCTCAACGGTATGGCCAATTATCGGGCCGCCGCTGTGATGAACGAATTTACCGACAACCTATCGTTTGCCGACCCCTTGATTCAATTGGGCATTCCCAAGCTATTAACTTCATTAAGTGGGCTGGAGCTCTACGCCAACGGCACCCATCCTCTGCATAAATGGTCGCCACCGCACGTACTTTCGCCAAGCGTGGCTCCGATCAAAGAGTGGAACAAATACATACTCCGTAAAGCCGCCCAAAAAGCCGACGTGATTGCAGCTGCCTATGAAGAGGTGGAGCATTTCACGCTGGAAGAAATGGGCGGAAAAACCTTACTGTCTTCAACCATCACCGACGAACGTTTAAACAAGTTGCGTGAGAAAGGCGTCAACATGGTGGTGGATATCTGCCCGAAGATTTTCGACGTCACTGTCGGCATCAATGTCATTGAAGCCATGATTCTGGCCGCCCTGGATAAAAAACAAGGCGAGCTGAATCAAGACGACTTCCTGGAAATATTGGAAACCCTGCAAGTCGAGCCGCAAATCCTGTTTCCTTCCGGTTATAAGCGAGTTAACCGATTTGCCTTCGTGATTCACCCGCTGTCGCAACAGTATTTCAAAAACGCCAAGCCTTTGGACATGATTGCCAAATACTCACCACCGGTAGTGATGGACACCGTCGAGAAAGTCATGGCCTACGCTCCGCCGTTTGTCTATTCCCACGTGAAAGGCATTCAATCCCCCACCGGGGTGGAAGCCGAAGGCTGGTTAATTACAGTAGGGGGCACACCGAAAGAAATCATGGCCCACAGCCCGGAATTCACTTACCGTCGTCTGCTTGCCGCCGCCAAGCTGGCCAAACGTATGGGCGCACAAATTATGGGCTTGGGTGCCTTCACCAAAGTGGTGGGCGACGCCGGAATTACTGTCGCCAAGCGCGCACCTTTACCCATCACCACAGGCAACAGTTACAGTGCCTCTGGCGCGCTTTGGGCTGCAGCCGATGCGACCCGCCGCTTAGGGCTGGTTGATATCAACAAATCCGGCAAGGTACACGGAAAAGCCATGGTGGTGGGCGCCACCGGAGCCATTGGCTCCGTTTGTGCCCGCTTGTTGGCAAAGGCGGTGGATGAGATCTACATGGTCGCTCCGGAAACCGCCAAACTGCTGGCCATGAAGGAAACCATTCTCAAAGAGACGCCAGAGGCCAAGGTGCACCTCTCTACCCAAGCAGATAAAGACCTTGGTGAGATGGATATGATAGTGACCGCCACCTCAGGCGCGGGTAAAAAGATTCTCGACATCATGAAGGTGAAACCCGGTTGCGTAATTACCGACGTGGCACGCCCACTCGACATTCCGGCCAGTGATGTGGCCAAGCGCCCGGATGTGCTGGTTATTGAATCCGGCGAGATTGAATTACCGGGGCAGGTGCAAATGAAAGACATCGGCTTGCCCAAGAATGTGGCCTACGCCTGTCTGGCAGAAACCATCGTACTGGCGTTGGAAGGTCGCTTTGAAAACTACACCCTGGGTCGCAACATCGAATGGGAAAAGGTCAAAGAAATCTACCAGATGGGTCTCAAACACGGGATGAAGCTGGCGGCCATATCCGGCGTCAGTGGCGTCTACACCGACGACGACATCAAACGCATTCGTGAGTTTGCACTCAAGAAACGGGCGGAACTCAAAAAAGACCAGCCCAAGGTCATTCCGCTGAAGAAAAAGGCCATCAACAAGAAAGCCAAGGCGGTGGAATAACCTCCCCCCTGAGCTGATCGCTTTTTGTCAGCCCCTTTTCTTGAAAAAACAATGCAATTGGCTATAAGCCCGAAGAGTAACAACTCTTCGGGCTTAATTGGATCTTTCGCTCATGTTTTGTTCAATTCCTACCC
>JBFHTA010000278.1:0-5321 GCA_041590855.1 Pseudomonadales bacterium | reverse complement strand
TCATTACCAAAAAGTTAAGTGGCGCACCCGAGAGGAGTCGAACCTCTAACCGCTCGGTTCGTAGCCGAGTACTCTATCCAATTGAGCTACGGGTGCTTAGTGTGGGTCGGGATTCAGGATTAACTTCATCCAACCGACAAGGTGGCGGAGAGAGAGGGATTCGAACCCTCGATAGGTGTTAACCTATACGCCCTTAGCAGGGGCGCGCCTTCAGCCACTCGGCCATCTCTCCAAAACACGGGCTGCATGTTACCATGAAAAAACGAAAAGAAAAGACCTAAATTCAAAAAAATGTAAGATTTTTATGAGTTTGCGTCTTGTTCTTTTTCTTTTTGAATACGCTGATAAATTTCTTCACGGTGAACAGCCACTTCTTTTGGAGCATTAACACCTATACGAACCTGATTTCCCTTAACACCAAGAACGGTAACAGTAACATCATCCCCAATCATCAACGTTTCACCAACGCGACGTGTCAAAATAAGCATATCTTTCTCCTTGTTATAATTCCTTGTCCACCGACAGGACGATTATTTCCGTCTTGTCAAAGCCTTAAAGCATCGCACTAAGTATTTAGAGCCTGCTCTGATCTTCAGTTCACAAGGACTTTCAATCTCTAAAAGGCTTTCTGCTATGGTCATCCGGTTTAAGATTTTACTTACAACTAGTAAGCCAACTTCTTACCCACTAGTTAGCAAGTATTGACCATAGACAGAAGATTTCAAAATTTTATTGTTTCTGAAACGTAATTAATTCGTTTCAAGAAAGACAACCTATTCTTTCTCAGCCAGTTCAAACGCACTATGAAGGCTACGAACTGCCAACTCCAGATACTTCTCATCAATCACAACTGAGACTTTAATTTCTGACGTTGAAATCATTTGAATATTGATATTCTCTTTAGCCAAGCAGCGGAACATAGTACTTGCAACCCCTGCATGAGAACGCATACCCACACCCACAATAGATACTTTAGCAATTTTATTGTCGCCAACCACTTCACGAGCACCCAGATCGGCACATACTTGCTTCAGAATCTCTTCAGCCTTTTCAAATTCATTTCTATGAACAGTAAAGGTGAAATCTGTTGTACCGTCTTGACCAATATTCTGAACAATCATGTCCACTTCAACGTTTTGATCGCCAACAGGACCAAGAATACGCGAAGCTACACCTGGAATATCAGGCACACCTACCAGGGTTAACTTTGCTTCGTCACGGTTAAATGCGATACCAGAGATCAGTGGCTGTTCCATTGAATCGTCTTCCTCATTATCAATCGTAATCAGAGTACCCGGGCCTTCTTTAAAGCTAGACAGCACTCTCAATGGCACTTTGTATTTGCCAGCGAATTCTACCGAACGAATCTGAAGTACTTTAGACCCCAAACTCGCCATTTCCAACATTTCTTCAAATGTGATTTTCTCAAGACGGCGCGCATCTTCAACCACGCGCGGATCTGTGGTGTACACACCATCCACATCAGTATAAATCTGACACTCGTCAGCACCTAACGCTGCTGCCAAAGCGACACCAGTGGTATCCGAACCGCCACGCCCCAGCGTAGTGATGTTTCCATCTTCGTCCACGCCCTGGAAGCCAGCAACCACAACAACACGACCGGCGTTAAGATCGCCTTTCATTTTCTCGCCGTCAATACTTTGGATACGCGCTTTACCGTGCGAGTCATCCGTTAAAATTCGTACCTGACCACCGGTGTATGAACGCGCATCCCAACCACGCTTTTTAAGCGCCATAGAAAGCAACGCAATGGTGACTTGTTCGCCAGTAGAAACCAATACATCCAATTCTCTTGGATCTGGACGTTCCATAACATCCGACGCCAATCCCAGCAGACGATTGGTTTCACCACTCATAGCCGACACAACAACCACTACATCATGACCGTCCTGACGGAATTTAATCACTTTTTCCGCAACAGCTTCGATTCTTTCGATAGTACCTACGGATGTACCACCATATTTTTGAACTATTAATGCCATATCTGATGATCTATCTTGAGCGAGAAACGGGCGCCCATTAAACACCAAGACGCCCTAAAATTAAATATTAAAGATAAACAGCAAAGCCAAATCGAGAAAAACTAAGCAAACTTTTCTGCTACCCAATCTTTCGCTAACGCCAATGCTGCATCTACACCTGCCGGATCATTGCCCCCGGCTTGAGCCATATCCGGGCGACCACCGCCTTTACCACCGACCTTCTCCGCCGCCAGTTTAATCAAGTCCCCGGCTTTTGCAGTACCGGTCAGATCTTTAGTGACGCCAGCGATCAAGCTGACTTTTTCACCATTGACAGCGGCCAACAAAATCACGCCAGACTGTAATTTATTTTTCAATTGATCGGTTAGGTCACGTAACCCTTTTGGATCTGCACCGTCTAACTTCGCAGCCAATAATTTAACACCGGCAACTTCGACTGCCTGACCAGCCAAATCATTACCAGCCGAGCTGGCAAGCTTCGCCTTCACCTGCTCTAACTCTTTCTCTAATTGACGGGATTTAGCAATCATCTGCTGCACCTTCTCAAGCACGCTTTCACGATTGCCTTTTAATTGGCCTGCAATGTCACTAATGATGGCGTCCGACTCTTGGGTTCTGCGATAGGCCGCTTCCCCCGTCACCGCCTCAATACGACGTACACCGGCAGCAATTCCAGACTCTGATGTGATCTTCAAAATACCAATATCACCGGTGCGCTTAGCATGCGTACCACCACACAATTCAATCGAGAAATCATCAGCCATCGAAAGCACACGAACTTCATCGTCATACTTTTCACCAAACAATGCCATCGCGCCTTTGGCTTTAGCTCTGTCGATGTCCATCACTTCTGTTTCGATAGCTGTATTTGCGGAAATTAACGCATTAACACGCGTTTCAATTTCAGCAATCTGAGCTGGTGTTACCGCCTCAAAATGGGAGAAGTCAAAGCGCAATTTTTCAGGGTCAACCAAAGACCCCTTCTGAGCCACATGATCACCCAGCACATCACGTAATACAGCGTGTAATAAGTGAGTCGCGGAGTGATTCAGTGCCGTTGCCTGACGGGCTGTTTTATCCACCTGTGCACCCAGTACATCACCAACCTGAATAGATCCTGCTTTCAGTTGACCAATGTGCAAATGGTTGGCGCCGTCTTTCTGAGTATCAGAAACAACAAACTCAACGCCCGATCCTAGCAGTAAACCAGAGTCACCTACTTGGCCACCAGATTCACCGTAGAAAGGCGTAGTTTCAAGAACAACAATGCCTTCATCACCCGCTGACAAAGATGAAACCTGCTCACCCTCTTTTAATAAAGCAACAACCGCCGACTGACCGTCCAGATGATCATAACCGGTAAATTCCGTCGCTTTTTCCAAATCAACTTTTGCAGTCAGATCAACATCAAACTTGCTGGCTGCACGAGCTCGCTCCCGCTGAGCTTCCATTGCAGCTTCAAACCCTTCCTCATCGATGGTTAAGCCACGATCACGCGCAACCATCGCAGTCAAATCCAGAGGAAAGCCATAAGTGTCGTACAACTTGAATACCGTCTCACCAGGAATTTCAGTCCCCTGCATATCCTCAACGGCCTGATCAAAGATTTTTACACCTTGATCCAGCGTTTTGGCAAACTGCTCTTCTTCTTTAAGAAGTGCACGTTCAATCAAGGCTTGATTCGTTTTAAGATCAGGATAGGCTTCACCCATCACATCAACCAAAGCTGAAACCAACTTATAGAAGAATGGTTCCTCACCACCCAGCTTATGACCGTGTAAGGCTGCACGACGAATAATTCGGCGCAACACATAACCACGCCCCTCATTGGAAGGTGTAATGCCATCCGAGATCATGAAGGCGCAAGAACGAATGTGATCAGCGATCACACGCAAAGAAGCTAACGTTGTATCAGTTTGCCCCAGTAATTCAGCAGCAGCTTTTAGCAAGTGTTGGAACAGGTCAATTTCATAGTTCGAATGTACGTTCTGGATAACGGCAGCAATACGCTCCAAGCCCATTCCGGTATCGACCGAAGGCTTAGGTAATGGTTCCATCACACCATCCGCAGTACGGTTGTACTGCATGAATACCAAGTTCCAGATCTCAATAAAGCGATCACCGTCCTCTTCAGGTGAACCTGGAGGCCCACCCCAAATTTCTGGACCATGATCATAGAAAATTTCGGTACACGGACCACATGGTCCAGTATCACCCATAGCCCAGAAGTTATCAGAGTTGTACTTTTCGCCTTTATCACCAATGCGAATGATGCGATCTTCGGCCACACCCATCTTCTTGGACCAGATATCATACGCTTCGTTATCATCGTGATACACGGTGACCATTAGTTTCTCGGTAGGAATGTTCAACCACTCGCTGGACGTTAGAAATTCCCAAGCAAACTTAATTGCGTCTTCTTTGAAATAATCACCAAAGCTGAAGTTACCCAGCATTTCAAAGAAAGTATGGTGACGCGCTGTAAAGCCCACATTTTCCAAGTCATTGTGCTTACCACCAGCACGAACACACTTTTGAGAGGTGGTTGCTCGGGTATAGCTGCGCTTTTCTTTACCTAAAAAACAGTCTTTAAACTGCACCATCCCGGCGACAGTGAACATAACTGTTGGGTCATTTCCTGGAATCAAAGAACTGCTTTCAACTACTTCATGATTTTGTTTATTGAAATAGTTTAAAAAGGCTTGGCGAATTTCTGAGCTTTTCATAAATCGTCCGTCATCGACGCCGTTTCCCGGCGATCTTCTTTTAAATATAACTATTCTGCGTATTGAGCCCTGAATAAAATCAACGCCCTAAAAATATTCACTCAATTGATCTTCATTCACACATCAAGATCCAATATAAGGCTAATGCCAAAGAACAGCACAGTATATAGGGTTTAAAGAAACTTGCACACTGAATGAACACCCAGTAATACGATATTTCTGACACTTTTCGACCGCATTCTCTGGTTCCATCTGCATTTTGACTCTGAACCGCTTTTACGACATTCTTGCCGCCATTAACAAATGAGGAGAAAATCATGAAATTAAGCGTATATCTATCCGGAGAAATACATACCGACTGGCGCGAAACCATTAAACAAGGCGTTGAAGCAGCAGGTCTGGATGTGACTCTGACAGCACCTAACACATGCCATGAAGACAGTGATGATTGCGGTGACCGGATTCTTGGTGCTGAATCGAACAACTTTTGGAAAGATCACAAGGCATCCAAAATCAATGGTCTTCGTACTCGCAAACTGATTTCAGACGCCGATATTGTAGTTGTTCGCTTTGGTGATAAATACAAGCAATG
>JBFHTA010000277.1:0-5326 GCA_041590855.1 Pseudomonadales bacterium | reverse complement strand
GGATTGAAGAAGATGCCTGGAACGAAGTCGGAGATGAAAGTAAAAAACACATCACGCTATTGAATGGCAGAAGTAAGCGTTTGGAACGCTTGCTTGACGATCTATTGGCCTATTCCCGGATAGGAAGAACAGACGGAGAAACTGTTAAAGTGGATGTTTCTAACATGGTCAAAGAGATCTTCTCTTTGCTAAGCCCACCAAAGGGCTTTGAATTAATATGCCATGAGCCGTTACCGGTATTTGATACCTTATTGACTCCGTTTGAACAGATTTTCAGGAACCTGATCAGTAATGCTATCAAACATCATGACAAAGACACCGGATGCATTCAGGTGTCATGCACTGAAACCCCGACTAATTATGTATTCTCAGTGTCTGATGACGGGCCAGGCATTCAGCCGAATCACCACGAGAAAGTATTTGAAATTTTTCAAACGCTCAGACCTAGAGATGAAGTCGAAGGCAGCGGAATCGGGCTTGCCATCATAAAAAAAATCCTCGACTTCTATAAAGCCACCATCACCATTAAGACGAATGAAGATGATGGTACAACCTTCGTTTTTACATGGCCAAAGCGTATTGATAAGTCGGAATGAGAGCTTGTGAATTGATTTATTAATCAATAAATGGAATACGGTTGAACACGTTCGGTCTAGCTTCTAGGAGACCCGGATTTTGAGGTAGCCACCACATCTTCAGACAGTGTACGGCTGTGCATGTCAGCATGACCCGGCTGGTCGGCTTGTAAGTCTGGAGCATCAGGCTGATTAAGGAATAACTTGCAGAAAACGATCAAAGCCAGAGCAAAAATAACGGAGCGAATCAAAGAACTAAACCCAAATATTCTAAAATGTACGGTCACGCATTATACGTTGAAACGCACCGCAGTCTATGGGCGCTTTGAACAATTACTCAAACTTTGCAAAATTATTTCAAAAAGGGTGACATGTGTTCACAAAAAACACATGCACATCAAGAAGGCTTAATCCATGGTATAGGTGAATTTCTTACCATTGTTGCAGGTAATGTAAACTCTCTTACCTTTTTTCTTGTAGGTATCCAGACCATCGTGCTTTCGGCAAGCCACTGAAAAGTTAGTCAACCCGGAACCTACTTCACCAAAGCTGGCTTTACCTGACGGGTCGGAACAGCCTCCCAGTGGCGACAAGGCAATGGCAATCAATAATGCTCGTATTAACATGGTTCGTTCCCTTGCAAAATGTGTTGATACTCTGGTTAGCGGCACTTCCAATCACTGCTTAAGAGTAAAGTAACCTATGAAGTTATTGATTTAACCAGTTCTCATTCAAGGCTACAACCAACATACTCCCACAAGACATAAACAGCACAGTCCCATAAATAAATTATACATTACATAGATAAATAACATATTTTACTAATATCATTGGTTAGCGCATTCTGGATGTCATCTGACATGACGACATTTAAAAGGATTTATGCAATGAAATACCTCGTTCTGGGTATCACTCTCGTCTTTTCTCATCTGAGTTGGGCACAAGACATCGCTTTTAGCAGCATCATTACCGGATACAGTCGTGGCGCTCTGGAAAGTACCGTTGTTGATCAGGGAAGCTGGTTTGCCATACGCCAACCCGTGCATCAAGCCATTTACATTCGCCACCCCAAAGGAGATCTCTTATACGACAGTGGTTTGGGTGAGCAAACGGTGGCGGCACTGGAAGAACAACCCTGGCTCGATCGACAATTACTTTCAGTAAAAGAAGTCAGCAGTGTTAAAGCGCAATTAACCGAAGTTAACCTGCCTCTTGATCAGATTAAGGGCATTATCCCTTCCCACCTTCATTGGGATCATACTGGTGGATTACCTGACTTAGCTGGCATACCTGTTTGGGGACAAGCAGCAGGTATTGAATATGCGCTGAACAAAGGTGATGAACCCGCTTTCCTAAAAGCCCACTTGGTTCCGGAGATTCTCTGGCAACCTATTGAACTGTCTGAAACACCCTACATGGGCTTCCAACGCTCTATGGATATTTATCAGGATGGCAGCCTGGTATTGGTAGGACTCGAAGGTCACACCCCCGGACAACTGGGGCTATTTATCAACCTTCCCGATGGCAGACGTTACTTTTTCATAGGCGACACCACCTGGACAATGACCGGCGTTGAAGACAATCTCCCCCGCCCTGCACTGGCCCAATGGTTGCTCAAGGTGGATCACAATCTGGAGAAAAACAATCAGCACATCAACCGTATTCATCAACTGCATAAACAATACCCTGAGTTGGTGATTGTTCCTGCACACGATCAATTTGTGGTGAAGACCCTACCACAATTTCCTATCTTCTCTAACGGCCAATCAATAAGCAGTACAACGGCTTCACCCATGGTCGGGATTACCGCTGCAGAGTATTAATTCATGGATTTACGCGCACTTAATTATTTTGTCCAGGCTGTAGAACTTGGTGCTATCACAGCTGCTGCGGAAGCCTGTCATGTCTCCCAACCTTCCATCACTCATGCCATTGCCCAGCTTGAACAAGAGTTTGAAACCACCTTATTGATTCGCAGCAGAAAGGGCGTCACCCCTACGGACAGCGGTCAGGCCTTGTACTCACGAGCAAAAGCGCTGCTGCAACATGCACGGTTTATTCAGGAAGAGATGCAACAATCCCCAACCCGGACAGAGCTGCTTTATGTCAGCCCGTCGATACACACTCATGCATTAACCCAATGCATGACCACCTTGAAATCACACACCCATGACCTTCATTGGCAACTGACCCCGGATCAATCCGAAGCCAACTATTGGTTAACCAGTGAAGCCGCAGGTACTGTCCACCATCGGTCAGAGCCTTCGCCTTCCAACACCCCTGGTATCACTACCCCGCAAACCATTCTTTCAGAACCTTATTACTTACTGGTTCCTCAAGGCCATCCGCTAGCTTCGCCGAGTCCCCGGTCGCGAACTATTGCACTGGAGTCCCTAATTGAATGCGATTGGATTGAACGTGCCCACTGCTCTTACAAAGACGCATTTCAACAATTGCTGAATCAAAGCAAGCTCTTTGCGCAACTGTCGATCCGGGCCTCTGTTACCAATGATGACTGGGCGCTGAGCCTGGTTGCTTCCGGCTACGGCATTACAATCGCCCCCGTCAGTGTGAATCATTTGCCTGACTCGGTTTGCGCCATCCCCCTAACCGAGGTTGAAGGCGCCCCCTCTCTTGAACGTACCATCTCGTTGGTCAAGGCCCCGCACTGATACTTCTTCACACCTTAAAGGCAGTCTTTTAGCGACCTTTTGGTTCCCAAAAACACTCACGACATGCAAGAAATAAAAGTAAGCCATTGTTTTTCAAAGCAATTTATGGCACCTTGTGGCGCAATTAATACAAAAGAACTAGAAGACCACCTAACACGTCCGCTCTAGTCATTAACTCAATTTCGTCTGAGTCGCCCCACTATGTACGGTAATTTCCCTAAAGAAACCGAACGTAAAATTTATCGCCCTTTACTGCCAGAAAATCACGGCTACCAGGTCAATTTGTTATTTGCGGATCACAAAATTCGGGCACAACTCAACAACTTCACCAGCTTTGGTTTCAGCCTTACCGTTCCTTCCAGCTACGATGACCTGTGCTTTCCGGGTCAAATGGCTTTTCTCAGATTTAGCCCAACTGTGGATACCACCTATCACATCCGCACGCAAATTGTAGAAATGGAACGTCTCGACGACGGTTTGAGATTATCGACCCGGGTGATAGGCGACCGGTTTGTTGAAACCCCGGTTTATCAAGCTATTGAGCTGGATCAGGCGCATTTGCTTTCCGGCTTAATGACCCACCCGTTTTTCTATAAATCCAGCACCTTCTTTAATGTAAAGGAAATCAGTCGGGAACAGCTGGTCGTTGACGGAATTCATCCGGACTTCACCTTATTTGAAGAGATGGACGTGTCCTTCACACTGGGCATGTTTCAACCCTCAAACCCAATCAAAGGCCGGATCTCAAAAGTCAGATTGCAAGCGGATGGTAAAGTCCAGTGCGCCATAAAGCTCACTAAAAATCTACCCAAGCCCCTGATTGAGCAACTAAACACCTTCTTAATGCAGTACACCTCCGCCTCGCCGGAGCAAATCCGAAACGCCGGATTTAAAGTCATCACCATCAAAGAATTCATTCATTATCGCTTTGCTGAAACCCAAGCCGACTATGAAGCAGTTTTGCGTACCCGACGCTTTGCGTACTCAGGCGTAAACAAAGTAGACTCGGAAGCGGACCTGGAACGGGTTTCGTATTTTTTCGATGATTACAGCCACATTCTTATGGTGATGCACAACGATGAAATCATTGGCAGTGCCACCATGATCGTCGGTGATGGAAAAGATGCCCCATTCGAAATTCAAACCTTCTTCGATAAGGATAACCCCATTGAATTGCCGCCTGCCGATAAAACCATCGAAGTGGCAGCTCTGTGTTTGCACCCGGACTACCGGGATACCGATATTCTTCACGGCATTTTTGAACAGATATACATGCTGACAATGATGTTAAATAAGGAATACATCATTGCCAGTTCAGATAAGTACTTAATCAAGCTTTACCAATCCATTGGGTTTAAGCTGACCCCCTATTCTTTCGTACAACCCAAATACAACGATCTACCCATGTCGGTCTTGGTAATTAAACGCAGTGCTGCTCAATCAGCTATTGGCGTGAAAAAACTGATTTGGTGGCCTTTATGGGGCGTGGTAAACAAGTACTTACGAAAACGACGCATCATTCGTTTTAGTGGTTATCAAAAAGCACAGGCACTAATTCTGCGCTGGGGCTTCAAAGCATTGTATTTGATGAAGTATCGACGTCGCTGGAATGATTAGTCACTCCTAGCCGCCACTTGATAAACGGGTAATATCATTAAAATAGACGCCTTGGGCTAGACTTTAGGTATCGGGCATGGATTTCCCCAGGGAAGGACAGTCGGCGGATACAACAATGCGCAAGTTAGTAAAGAACGAGTCAACAAAGAACGACTTAACAAAGCACGACTCAACAAAGCACAACTTAACAAAGAACAATCCAGCGATAAGCTACCAACCGCACCTTGTCGTCTTTTACGATGCGCTCTGCCCTGCTTGCGTCAAAGACAGGGACAACTACCTGCGCTGGGCGGGACAACATGCAAACCACATACACTGGCAAGACGCTACAGCCCATCAAACCTTGCTGGCGGAATACGGTGTAACACTGGAACAGACATTACTCGAATTGCATGTTTACGAGATCGAAAGCCAACATATGCTTAAAGAAATTCCCGCCTATGCTCAGCTGTTTCAAGCCAT
>JBFHTA010000276.1:0-5370 GCA_041590855.1 Pseudomonadales bacterium | reverse complement strand
CCTGAAAAGACAGTCACATGACGAAGAATGGTCATTTTCATGATGCCTCTTAATCCCAACATGGGCATCCACAGCCACTTCTTCAGGTTCCAGGCATTGGCAGCGTAGTTACTCTCTTTAAACCACTGCCCCTTTTCAATGACTAATACCTTGTAACCTTTTTGGCTGAGGCGGTAGGCACTCACCGAGCCGCCAAAACCACTGCCGATAATGATGTAATCGTAGGCCTGTGTTTGTGCTGTGTGTTTCATACTGCTGTGCTCTCAATCGCTTTACCATTGAAACTTAACTTCATTAACTGCGTTTGAATTTGAACCACAGCAGTTTCTTCAAGAGGTTGAATGGCAGGTTATTCCACGGTGGGGCAATGTACTTGGCGGTGTTGATGGTGCCCTTATGAACGATGGTTTTGGCTTTACTGAAATTAATGAAGCCTTCTTTGCCGTGGTAATGGCCCATTCCTGAAGGCCCGATACCACCAAAGGGGGCATCGTCCACCATCACATGGCTTAGGGTGTCGTTAATGCAGACGCCACCGGAGTGGGTTCGTGACACAATATCGGCGGCACGCTGTTTGTCCCAATCAAAATAATACAGGGCTAATGGCCTTGGGCGTTGATTGATGTAGAGCAGGGCTTCTTCGATGTCATCGTAAGGCTTGATCGGAAGAATCGGGCCGAACAGCTCCTCTTGCTCGATCAACATGGTTTCGTTTGTATCCAATACCAGTCTCATCGGCATCTTGCGACCCCCTTCAAAGCTCTCTTCCTGCGGGTTAATTGGCAGGACGTTCGCGCCTTTTTCTTTGGCATCCTGTAAGTAAGATTGCAGGCGCGCTAACTGGCGATCATTAATGATGGACGTCCAGTCATCATTGGTTTTAAGGCTGGGGTAGCTCTTGCTGATGGCTTTAATAAAGGCTTCCACAAAGGCGTGAACTTTATGTCTCGGGCAGAAGATGTAATCCGGTGATACACAGATTTGACCGGCGTTCATCGCTTTACCAAAGGCAATGCGTTGAGCGGCTTCTTCAATCGGGAAAGAATCGTGAATGATGGTTGGGGATTTACCGCCCAACTCCAGTGTCACCGGGGTTAAATGTTCAGAAGCGGCACGCATTACCAGTTTGCCGACGGAGGTCGCACCGGTAAACACCAGGTGATCAAACGGCAGTTTAGTGAATTCACTGCTGACATCGACTTCGCCTGTGAAGACGGCCACTTCGTCATCGATAAAACAGGACTCGATGATCTTCTTAACCACCTCAGCGGTGTTGGGTGCAAACTCAGACATTTTGATCATTGCCCGATTACCGGCCGCCAAAGCCGAAACCAGAGGCGATAAACCGAGAAACAACGGGAAGTTCCAGGGCACGACTATGCCTACGACCCCTAATGGTTGATACATTAGCTCCACCTGTGCGGGCATTAAGGTCATTGGGGTTTTACGTTTCTCGGACTTCATCCACTTTTTGATGCGGGCTTTGCTGTAATTAATGGCATCCAACAACGGAAAGATTTCAGCCATTAAAGTCTCCGATTCTGAGCGGTTGCCAAAATCCATACTGACCGCCGAAATGACCTCATCGGAGTATTCAATAATCGCCGCTTTCAGTTTCTTAAGTTGGTTGATTCTCTCTTGTGCCGTTGGCATCGGCTTATTGAGATAAGCAATCTTTTGAGCATGAAGACGGTCACTAAGGTACGAATAATTTTTCTCAGTGGTTATTTGTTCGATTGCACTCATAAGCCTTACCTGCGTTCTTTAATGGGGATGTTAATCGCGTTTAGGTTAGCCAAAAGCCAGGGGTGGCAGATAATTAATAGTTTGTGGTGGGGTGATGAAGTATTTGAATACAGCCGGGAGATAGGCATAGGAAGGCAAGGGGTATTCAAAAACTTACCATGGGTTCTTAATTATCTGAATACCATAGTGTGCTGGTAATCTAAGATGATGGACGATGTTTTTACCTATACTGGTGTAGAGCATAACAATAATCCTAAGAGCCGAGTGCGCCAAACGTGATTGATATTTCTGATATTCATATGATTCAAGTAGTGGCCGATGTGGGCAGCATCAATAAAGCCGCAGAGCTGCTGAACATGTCACAACCCACCTTGAGCAAGAAAGTAAGCCGTCTGGAACAAAAACTGAACCTGGAACTGTTCAGCCGGGGCATCGCCGGGATGGTGCCAACCGAAGCCGCGAATTTATTGATTGAAGAGGGCAGTCATCTTAAAGACCAGCTTCGGAAAGTAGAGCGACAGCTGGAGTTGATGTCGTATAAAAAAGGCGGTGTGGTGAAGTTGGGTGTTGGCCCGATTGTAGAGCAGATTCTGTTGCCTAAAGTGCTGCTGGATTATGTGGATCAAAACTACGACTTCAAAATTCAGGTCACCACCATGTCGTCTGAAGCGTTACTGAAGCAACTTAGAAAGGGCGCTATTGATCTGGCCATTGGGCCGTTCGTTGAGAGTGACATTCCAGATGACATGACATCGCCTCTGTATTTATCCGAGAAAATTATCGGTGCGGTGCGCTCCGGGCATGACTTATCTTCGAAGGGTGCTGCGCTGACCTTAGATGCGTTCACCAGATTCAAAGCCGTCACGCCGGACATCCCTGCGCACATGGGCCATCAAATCAGTCGTTTGCTGGAGAACACGCCGTTAGAGCCGGAAATCGTGTGCGAAAATTATGCGATGGCGAAAACCATTGTGAGCAACTCAGATTATATTACGGCGGGCCCTGAGTCTTTGTTTCGAACGGAGTTTACCAGTGGTGAGTTGGCGAAGCTGGAATTTCCAATCGATGTAAACTGGAATTGCATGTGCATTGGCAGACCAGAAACCTTGTTGATCCCCATCGTGAAGGAAGTTGTCTCGATCTTCTCGCAATACATGGATGCGCCTGAAGTCTAGTTGAAAGGTTCCCTAGACAAACTCGCTTTTCACAAGGCAGCGCTTTTCTTATGCTTTGGCTAACGAAAGTGATAAAGATAACGCTTTCGTTAGCGAAAACATCAAGGCTTACGCTCGAACGCGCTTAACCTGCTGGCCACGTCGCCAGAAGTTAAATAACACGTCAGCCACAGAGATTAAGCCCCGTACTTTGGTTTTTGGATCTTTACCTTCACTCATACGACGGATCTGATCGGTGTACCAACTGATTTCCATGATGGCCATATCATCAATCTTCTTAATGCCGGTAGAGATGGGTTTTACCGTTGACAGATAGCCTTGGCCTTTCAGGATTTTATTGGCCAAATCGGGATCAATAGCAAACGGACGGGCCAGACCTACAATGTCGGTCGCGCCCGATTCAACCGCTTCTTCCATGGCTCGTTGGCTTCTGAACCCGCCAGTAACCATAATCGGTGCCGAGACGTTCTTTTTCAGTTGTTCAGAGAACTCAAGGAAATAGGCTTCCCGTTGTTTGGTGCTTTCCTTCAGGTTGCCCTTTCGGTTCACCGGGTTTTCCCAGCTGCCACCTGAAATTTCAATCATATCAATGCCCAGCTTATCCAGCGTTTTACACACTTCAATTGACTCTTCGTTGGTAAAACCGCCTTTCTGGAAATCTGATGAATTGAGCTTGATGCCAATGGCAAACTTTTTCCCGACTTTGGCCCGAATGGATTTGTACACCTCGGTCACAAAGCGCATCCGGTTTTCAAGCGAGCCCCCCCATTTATCGGTGCGTTTGTTGTGGTTGGGGGAAAGGAATTGGCTGATTAGATACCCATGGGCTCCGTGCAATTGCACGCCATCAAACCCTGCTGTTTTTAACACCGACGCTGTTGTGGTGAAACGCTGGATGATGTCTTCAATCTCGGTTTCCGTCAGCTCTCTGGGTGGCACGAACATATCGCTGGCTAAAGGAATCGCTGAAGGTGCCACTGGCGCTGAGTTCAAAAATTTAGGGGATTGTTTGCCGGGGTGGCTTAGCTGCGCCCAAATCTGAGCACCTTTGGATTTAGCGGCGTTTGCCCAAAGTTGCAGCAATAACGCATCTTTCTCGTCTTCTACCGCAACCGCCAAAGGTTCATTGGCGTGGCGCTTATCCACCATTACATTGCCGGTAACCAGAAGCCCGGCACCGCCTTCAGCCCAGGTTCGATAGAGCACTTCGAATTGTCGTACGACACGTCCTTCGCCGGTGGCGATGGCTTCATTCATTGCCGATTTACAGAGCCGGTTTTTCAGCGTTAAACCGGAACGAAGTTTTAACGGTGTTGATAAGGTGGATTGATTGGACATGTGAAATCTCTTTACGTTGGTAGTCAATAACGCATCAAAGGGTATCGAAGCTGATTTGGGCTGAGGTAATGAAGATATTTGTGGATGGCAGGAAAAAAACTGAAAGAGCCTTCGTGCGCATCTATTGAATGACGTTTATTCGGTTCATTGCGAAGGGCAGGCAAGTTTTTTCACTTATTGGCGAAACCTGAGTTATCTATCATCAACCTTGTATTAACACTCATAAACAAGGTGACTACGACATGAAGGTTGTTCGAGTAATGTGTTCGATTCAGGAGGGTTCCCTGGGTCAAAAGAAAATTAAGCAATTGGAATCGGTGATGAAAAGCACCTACCAGGCGCACTTTGGCGCGCAATACCGACTGGTCTTCATCTGGTTAAACATTCCCTATGAACAATCGTATTTAGCCGGTGAACTGTCTACGGCATCGACTGTACAAATGCCGGTAGAAGATGGTTTACCGCCAGAGCAACGTCATCCCTTCATGAGTGAGATCTGCGCTAAATGGCAACACATTACAGGTTGCAATAAGAACGAGATCATTCTGGCGTCGTCCGACATGACGCATGTAAATGCGTTTTACGATGCGATGGACGCACGCTTTAACCCCGCTTTGAGACGCAAAACCAAACGCAAAATGCTGATGAGCCTGCTGAAGGGCTATCTCCGCAAAGGCTATCTCAACACCAGCGTCAATCTATAAGGAATTCACTATGCCTCTTTATACCGTTTCTACCGGCCTTTCGTTAACTGTGCCCAGACGAAAAGAATTAGCCAATCTCATTATGGAGGTGCACTGCGGCATTACCGGTGCCCCGAAAACCTTTGTGAATGTGTTGTATTGTGAAAATGTCCCGTTGGCGGATGGCATCACCATGAATGTGTTGGGAACGGTGCGTAAAGGTCGTACCAGTGCCATGAATGACACCTTGCAAAAAGAACTGATTCAGAAAATCTCTGACCTGATGAAAATCTCAGATTTACAGTTAGAACTGTCCCTGTTTGAAGTACCCGCTCAATGGGTGATGGAAGGTGGCGAAATCCTGCCTGAACCGGGCGAAGAAGATCAATGTGAGTGGCTGCAAAAAGGTCACAGCGCTTAGGCCTATG
>JBFHTA010000275.1:0-5388 GCA_041590855.1 Pseudomonadales bacterium | reverse complement strand
CAGTCTGGAAAGGTCTGCCGTTTACGCTGACATTCTCTCTCGAGCGCTTCCAAAGCTTAGGGCTTCAGGCAAGCTGGAAGAGATTCTTATGAAATACGGTATTGAAGATTGGCAATAACCAAGCGCCACTGGAGAGCATCTCATGAAATCGTTGCTTATCTCATTGTGTCTTCTTTTCTCGTTGTCTATTTCTTCGGTTTGGGCCATTGATATTCGCATCAGTGATACCCGAAAGAGCAATTTCTATATGGATGCCTTGGCTTGGCTTCTTGAAAAGTCGGGTGAAGAATACAAACTTGTCCAAACCAAGCATTCTGTTACATCCCAGGGTAGAAAAGTGCTATTGGTTAAACAGGGGGAACTCGATCTGTTGTATGCGGGGACCAGCATCGAGTTAGAGAGCGAGTTGTTGCCTATCCGTTTTCCAATCGTCAGGGGCTTGATTGGTCAGCGGATCTTTATTATTCACCGGAACTATCAATCGTCTTATGATCAAGTGAAAAACCTGAATAATTTAAGAGCTTTTCTCGGGGTGCAAGGTGTTGGTTGGGGAGATAAGCAGGTACTGGAAGCGTCGGGATTAAATCAGGTTGAGCGGCTATACGATGACATCTTTGAGAACATTAATTCTGGCAGCCGTTATTATTTTCCAAGGGGGGTGACCGAGGTCTTTGCCGAGGTGAGGGACAGGGAAGAGCGATTACCGAATCTCGCCATTGAGAAGAATTTATTACTGACTTACAAAACAGCGGTGTTTTTTTTCATTAATCCATCTAATCAGGCGTTGGAAGCGATGCTAACGCAAGGGTTTATAAAGGGGTACGAAGACGGCAGTTATGAGGCCTTCTTTTATCAGCATCCCTTGATTAAAAATGCACTTGAACAAGGCAACTTGTCCTCCAGAATTAAGATCGACATTCCAAATCCGTATCTCACCCCGGAAACACAGGTCATTGATGACCGTTATTGGCATCAAAACTGATCTGAGTTTGGTTAATTATTTACTGTGGATATTTTTTATTCAAAACCCTAAAGTATTTAAATATCTGTCCGATAGGTTATGTTATTGCATAGAAATTCAGTGTGAAAAGCTCGTATTTCAAACTCGATTAAAGAACGGAATGAGGCTGTGAAAATGGATCTTTCAGGCATTATCAGGGTAGCCCCCCAATCGGTTAAAACCGACTCTTCGGTAGATGTCCGGCATTCCAGGCAAGGCTTGGCAGATTCAATCAAGGCGTTGCGCCAGGCTCAGCCCGAAACCAATACATTACCTTCCGGAGATCAACAGGTTTCACTTTCACCGCATACGTTTAAGGTCGAAGCTGTAGAAGCTGAGGTGCAGAAAGCCTCTCGCTATCAAGCGAGAGAAGGTACTGTGACTTATCGTGCTGATCCGGAAAAAGACACTTACACCCGAAGTGAGTTGCTTACTGCTGAACTCAGAAATCAGGCGGAAACAGAGCGTTTCAGTGCATCCGCCCTGATGGGCAATCTTTGGGATTTGGATCTTTCCCAGGGTTCCTACTACGATGCTGCTAGGCACTATAGTGGCTATTCGAAAGTAGACGAACAGGGGCAGGTGGCTGAGCTGAATTATTCAGATCTTGGTCGTAAACAGCAGGTAACCGCCAGTTTTTCCTTAGACATTGAAACCAAGGACGGCGACAAAGTTACGATTCAGATTGATCAGGAAAAAGGGTTTGCCAATACCTTTAATTTCACCGGATCATCTTTCTCGTTCAAGGTAGATGGCAGCTTGGATGATGAGGAATTAGAGGCCATTCAGGCTCTGGCTATGGAGTTGAGTGGCTCCACAGATGCGTTTTTTAATGGTCGAGGCACGGCCAAACTGGGAGGTTTGAACAGTTTTGACCGAAGTGAATTAAGTGGCTTCGACCTGTCTGTCAGCAGTGACAAACAATCCAGCTCGGCAGAGTTTTCATTCCGGGTCGATGAGCATTCAGGAAACCAAACCTTGTCAGCGCAGCAAGCCGGGATGAAATATGAATACACAGTGGATACAGACAATCGTTTAGTTAGCAGCGATTACCTTCACAACGCCCAGATGCAGAATTACCTGTCTCTGATTGAAAGTACCGCTAACGCTTACCAGTTAGATGGCGTTTCAAAACGTGAAGCGTCTGCCTTTTTGACTGACGGCTTCCTTTCAGCAATGAACATTGGACAACCAGGTGAAGCGCCTTCAGAGGCGGTTAAGCCGGGCGGGGAACGCAAAGACACGGATGCGCCACAACATAATTCAGTTCAACCGATTGATGCTATGAATCCGCAACAGTTGGAAACGGCGAAATCTTTGGTCAGTGGTTTACCGGATTTTGAAGCGAGTATTTTCGGAACCAATGACATCACGCCTAATCCTGAAAATCCCGCTGAACGTTCGTTTATGTCTTTGGAGATGCAACAAAAAACTCATCAACAGGGTTCCTATGGGCGTGACGGGGAATTAATGAAGGTTACCCAGTCGTCTTCTTATGAAAAGGACATTCGTCAACATAAGCCTTTGGATCATCTGACAATGGTGGATTTTAAAGATCAAAACTACCGTTACGAAACCCTGAAAGAGGAAGGTTCATTAGAGCGTTCTTTCACTATGGATGTTCTGGGGAATGTTACTGCAGGCCGAGTCGCTCACTCGGAAAGTAAAGAGCAGACCACCAAAACCTATGAAATGGGCGAGCTGGTTGATGAGCAACAAAAAGCCTCTGCGGCTGCAGAGGTTATGGTTACAGCAAGCCAGGATGCGTTGAAAAGCGATGTGGTGAATCGTCAGCTCGGAACCTACTCCCTGGTTGGTAAGCTAATGGATGACAAGTAGGTTTTGATTCAGGCCAGATGATTGCAGTGCCAGCAGGTTGCAGCGCTAGATGAGTTCCGCACAAGATTAACTACTTTCTGATCAATCTAATCCCGGGTTGCGCTGTCTGATGCCAACCAGCTCTCAATTCTAAGTTTAATTTTATATGCCCTACCCAAATGGGTAGGGCGATTTGCTGCATCTTCTGATTTAATCGCGCCCGTACACATGCCTGACCAAAAAGCTCGCAGAAGCTTGGTCGCTTATTTAACTTAAAGGATTGATTTCATGAGATTATTTTTAGCCTCTTTAGTGAGTTGTTTACTCTGTTCGTTTTCTGTTCAAGCGGATTTGTTGTCTGTTTCTGATTGGCAGCCTGATCATTTGTACGGTTTTGAAAATAAAACACTGACCTTCAGTGACGATTACGATGGCCCGGTAACGGCGACCTTGGTTCGAAAACGGGCAGACGATGATTCCGCAAAAGCGGTGCTGTACGTTCACGGTTTTGTCGATTATTTCTTTCAGGAAGAGCTCGCAGAGCGTTATCTTGCGCAGGGCTATAATTTCTATGCGTTGGACTTACGTAAGCACGGTCGTTCATTGATGGCGCATCAGCATCCGAATTTTATGTTCTCAGTATCGGAGTTCTACGAAGAGCTGGATGCTGCAGTCGAGATCATTCGTCAGCAAGAAGGTAACAATAAACTGTTGTTGAATGCTCACTCGACAGGCGGTTTGATCACCGCTTTGTATGTGGAAGACCGCAAGCCTCTACAACCCTTCGATGCCATCGTTTATAACGGGCCTTTCTTCGACATTAACGATGCTTTTTTAAATATCAATTCCTATTACTTATTGCCGGAAGTGTTAAAACGAATTGCATCTATTAATCCGTTTGGTGCGACTGGGATGAAAATACCAGTGCAATACGGTGAGTCACTTCACGTTAGTGAACGCGGTGAGTGGGATTATGATTTGGCTCTTAAACCTATCTATAGCTTTCCGATTTATTGGGGCTGGTTAAAAGGCATTATTGACGCCCAGCAACGATTACAAAAAGGGTTGGATCTTTCGGTCCCTGTGTTGGTGATGTATTCAACGAAATCCTCCACACCGTTGTTCCACTTTTGGCGTGAGGAATTCCGTGAGACGGATGTGATTCTTGATGTAAAAGACATTAACCGAATTTCCGATGTGTTGGGCAATCACGTGACCGAAATTCGCGTGCAGGGTGGTGTGCACGATTTAGTGTTGTCGAAGGAATCGGTTAGAAATCGTGTTTATCGTGACATGCTGATCTGGTCGAATGCCTACATGAACTGATGGGTTACAAACATAGCTAATTTTCTATTTATTAGTGAGTTAGAGAGCTCATTGCGGGCTCTCTAATGGAAGCCCTTCATCGGGGGCTATTAAGGGGCTAAAGCCCCTCGTTTAACGGCAAGCCAGTCAAATCCAGGTGTTCTTCAAGATAGTCATCCACAATGGCTTTGTAACGGCCCGTTTCTTTAAATGCTCTGAGTCGGGCATCAAACCGGTCTCGTGTCCTGCCTAGATTTTTCTTTTTGGTAAACATGATGTAGCTGGGTTCTTGATCAATGGGAGGCGTAAGTTCATGGAGAACATCTCCATTTTGTTCTTGCTTGGCCACAAAATAGGCGCCCAAACGATTACTTACCCATAGATCCACCCGCTTGGTGACGAGCATTCCCAGGCATTGCTCGGCGGTTCCTACCGCAACGAGCTTGGAAAAGGCGTTTTGGGTTCTCAGTTGGTCAAACTCTTTGCCGTAACTCACTTTATTGATGGTGATAATGGCGTTATCCATAACGCTGGTCAAACGGCCATCATAAGGAATAATGGCGTCTTTCAGGCTGAACAGTGAGATTTCCTGTACAAACAAAATTTCATTGGAATAAATCGCAAATGCCTCTCGCTCTTTGGTTTTATAGGCGGTAAAGAGGGCGTCTATTTTTCCTTCTTCCAATAAGGTCAGTGCTCTGGCCCAGGGATATATCCGAATATGAACCGGTTGATCCATATCGTCAAACACCGCTCGAACAATACGAGTGGCTGCGCCATCTACTAAGGTCAGGTCTTTCCCCGGATGAATGTAAGGCGGGTAATCAAGTGTGCCAATTTCAAGGGTACGTGAATCAAGAGGGTTCGCTTTACCTGGCGTGAATATGACGATCAAACAGACGGTGAATAGCACCTGAATGAGCAGAGAAACGGTTGCTGGATAGCTCACTGAAAAACTGGAAACAACAGAGCGTGTGTGGATGAATGAATTAATGAAAACCATAGGAGGAGCCACCGAAAAGAGCTACAGCTATTAGTACAGTCAAAGACAGTTTCTTTGGCAAATAAACTGCACTAACTAAATAGCTGTTATTCGTTAGAGACTCCCTAAAGCGTTATCTGTTTTTGAAATGATCACCATTTGATATTGCGATGGTGTTGTTGAGTGAATTCAGGTTCAATGAGACCTAATCAATCTATGGGGATCATTCGATGGAATTAAGTCAATTAAAAGCGTTCGTGACGGTAGCGGAAGAAGGGCATTT
>JBFHTA010000274.1:0-5407 GCA_041590855.1 Pseudomonadales bacterium | reverse complement strand
CCTTGAAACAACTTATACTCTTTTGAAAACTCACTGAGTTTCGACTTATCTTTAGAAACAAGAAACTCCATTTCTATTCGGTTCAGGTTCAACAACGACACTTCCAGGCTTTTGACATCTATGTAAGTTTTTTCCAAGTCGAGTAATTTGAGGTTCGAAATTTCTGTAATGGAAACCACCACAATCAATGCAAGGATAGACAATCCAGTTAGACCAAATAGCTTATGTTTGATTTTCATACTGCTCTCTTCACTGCCCAATTAAGAATACAATGCATACTGCTGCATTTTTCGCAATATTCATTGAGTATAGACAGAGTTGATTAAAAGCAGGTTGGCCGAAAGAAACACGGCTCAAAAGGCGCAAGTGCCCCATGAATTCACAGGGTACGATATAGGCCATTCCCCAGAGTGACCTTTAGATTGAAATTCCGTAAACCTTGCCGCCAATTTCGCAAAAAATCCATGCTTGGCTTTGTAGTTGTTTACGGAATCGTTGCTACATTCAGGACTACCAGACCAGTATCATCCTGAGGAAGGAAGTGCCGATTTTGGGAAGAACATCAGAGGTATTCTACCCACACAACTTATCAAGCAAGAGTTTGTACTCACCCTCAATAGCCACAGCTCTACCCAAAGCATTATCAAACAACACATAAGTGCCATCCGTATCTGCAATGAGCTCACCAGTTTCTGCCAAAGAAATTTCCTGATGAATCACAAAACTCTTGTTCCCAACGCGGGTTACTTCCGTGGAAATCTGCAGCTCTTCATGAATAACTGCAGCACGACGGTAGTTAATATTTATGTTTACCACCACCATGGCCAGCTCTTCACCGGTAATGGATTCAATCACTGCCTGTTCTTCAAAAAAGCGCCAGCGAGCTTCTTCCAAAAACTCCAAATACCGTGCGTTATTTACATGACCATAGACATCAAGATGGTATCCACGTACAGCCAACTTCGTAGTATGACGCATAAAAAAGCCCCTTCACTTTCCTTCCTAAGAAACGAAGGGGCTACTATATAGCAAAGGCATTTATAACGTGAGCAGAAAATTAGCTCTAGTCGACGGTAGCCATCCAATCTTCGAACAACTCGCGTTCTTGCTCAGAGGCTTCTTTCCACCAATAACGTAAGTTTTGAAGCGGAGAATACAAACCAGCAGCTTGGTGCGCCCGGTCTTCCGCACCATGTATGACAACTTCTGATTCACCTGTCACTCCGGCCTTCACGTTACTGATAATACGATTCATCGGTACGCTGGATGCAACACCATATCGTGCTGGTTTTGAGACGGCCTTTTCACCGGACTGCTGCTCAACCATTTCTACCTTGAAGTCATCTGCAAATTGTTTAGCCGCTTTTAGCGTATCAAACTTAGGCAACTTGATGGTGTATACATCACCAGCTTTTAACACCTGACTCACCATCACTACATCCGACACTACGTTTTCATGCGTATCCGAATCTATTTCCCATATAGTGTCGTATTCTAAAACCAATTCATTCAAGCCTGGCAACAACTTCAACTCATAGGTTTCCCCTCTGACCAAGGGTAATGCTCTCTTACGATTATTTACTGCAACGACATCAATTTCTTCAGGCAAGATGATGGTCGCCAGCCTCGACTCATCACGCTTCTCACCTTTGTAATAGTGAATAGGCCCACCAGTGGCCAGACAGCCAGATAACACTACACCGCACATCAATAACACAAAGAACCGAATCATGTTTTGCTCTCACTCTTAATTGCGCGACCACTAAATACGTGACCACCGTTACGCGATTCCAATTTCGCCATTCCATGTTTCTCTGGAAAGTCATTTCAGAGGAGGCATCGTATTAAACTTTTGTGACCAACAGATGACAGCCAATGCTACCTCTCCAAAGACTTATGATACTATGCCGCTTTTCAACACCTGCAGAATAAAAGGCAAGACACATGAGCTTAGAGAACATTCGGATCGTCATGGATCAGACCTATCACCCTGGCAATATTGGTGCTGCAGCACGAGCTATGAAGAACATGGGTTTAAGCAATCTGTATTTGATTAACCCACGATGCTTTCCGGATGACGAAGCCAGCTCTCGCGCGGCAGGCGCCACTGACATTCTGGAGAATGCAACAGTAGTTGGAACACTGGATGAGGCCATCCTCGACTGCAGCCTGGTCATTGGTACCAGCGCACGCTCCCGTAGCTTTCCAAGACCTGTTCTCAGTGCGAAAGAAACCGCCGAACAACTGGTTACCGAAGGCAAACAAGGGCCTGTTGCGTTACTCTTTGGACGAGAGCGCATGGGATTAGAAAGCAAACAGCTGGAGCGCTGTCATTTCCATACGGAAATCCCGGCCAACCCGGAATACCCTATCCTCAACGTGTCTTCTGCCATTCAAATTTTATGCTACGAAATTTGGCAATATGAAAACGGAGAAACATTAAGAGTAAAGGATGCCTCAGAAGAAAATGTGGTGTATCCGACTCTGAAAGAAACCGAGCTCTTCCACCAGCATTTGGAAGAAACCCTAAGAGACACTGGTTTCCTGAACGACATTCACCAAGGGGAAGCCATGAACCGACTAATCCGGCTGGCAAATCGGGTAAGACCTGAGCAGAAAGAACTCAGAATGCTGAGGGGTATCCTGAATTCAATCCAGGAAGTGGCCGGTAAAAAGTAGTCCAGAGCTTAAGAAAAGGCCTTGTCCAGCTCCTGGTTCAAGGCTTCAAATTCATCATCATGAACCACCAGGGTATTCGCCATCTTGTCGTGCCAAGCCTGATTTCGCTTATCAAAGACCACCCAAAGAAAGCCCAAACCCAATGGTAAGGCTGAGACAAAATACCCAAGATAACGAATGACCCACTGCTTTAAAGTCGGCTTACCGCCGGTAGAAGCATCCACAATCTTCATATCCAATACCAGCTTACCCGGAGTTGCAGCGCACCAAAGCCAAAAGCCGATCACCGCCACCAAAGGGAAGAGGTACAGCATCACATCATCAAATGTTCCCTGCTCTGCAAGCATAGGGTCGATAAAATACATACGCCCAAACGCCCAAAGCAGCACGGTATCCGTGATCAGCGCAACCAGAAAGGTATCGAACAGGCTGGCACCGACTCGCGTTCCGAAGCCTGCAGGTTCTGCAACATAATGAGATGATTCAGACATAGAAAGACTCTGCTATTAGCCAGGTTATTCTTGAGCAATATCTAACGATGGGCAATAAAAGGCATTCGCTTTCATTACCACTCGGGAAACCAACCCTTTGCGAGGCTGATTACTGTACTGTCGATGATCCGCCACATACACATAGTTAGCCTCGACATCATCCGCCTGATTGATTAAATCCTGCATAGCTTTGCGGTTCAGTGCTGCAGGTTCATCACCAATAGATTCAATCATTGCGATAGAGGTTGCCACCAAGTTGCCCTTTGGCGCACACCCTTCTGGCGGTTCTTTTTTATTGACTATAATGCCTTTGAAATCGAGTTCCGGTGCAGACATCATCACGCACCCTGAAAGAAAGACTGAAACCAGCAATGCGATTAACCACTTCCCTGTCACAGCGTGCATCTTTTTCTCCTACATATCCATCATTTCAACAATGATCGTCTTGATTAAGAATCCAAAGATCCCTAACCCCAATACTGTAAAGATGATAATAGTCCCAAATTTTCCTGCGTTGGATTTTTTTGCCAAATCCCACATGATAAAAAACATAAAACCGATCAGTACCGAAACACCAATGATCATCGCATAGTTTTCAATCTCTTCAGCACTCATAGCACACCTACCCCAAACCTCGGATTAATAATACCGCGACATCATACCAAACCCGCGCTTATACAAACCAGTCATCTTGCAAACCAGCGATTTTTCACACCAAAACACGACCACGACATTACCTGTCGCTAGAAGGACGGATCAATCACATACAGATCAACACAGAACGTCAAATATTCAGAAGCCGGAATCTTTCGATTCCGACAGCATAGAAAAGGGTATCTTTTAGAAGAGAGATAAAAGAGCGGACTAGCCCTTTGGTGTGGAGGTAGGAGCCCCAGGCATAGGGAAAGGAGTCACGCTTCCGCCTTTGGCTTCAGAGACTTTACCCTGCCCTTCCTTTTCCACTTCATCAATGCGAATGATCGACTGCATAGGAATGTAACTGCGTTTTACGCCAGCAAACTCACCTTTCAGTTTTTCTTCACTTGGGTCCACCAGCACCTGGCTACGTTCGCCAAACAGAAACTCTTCCACTTCAATAAAGCCCCACAGGTCGCTCTGATAGATTTTGCCTGCGTAGATTTCAAACACCTGATCCTGATTTACAAAGATGACTTTATAGACTGGATTATTTTGCATTGTAACGTCGCATTCCACTTCAAATGATCTTAGAACCTCGAACACCGTGACAACACCATCAAGGCGGGGACATCTGGTCTATTCGAGCGGCGCGAGTGTAGCATATTTTCAGACAAGATACTGACCGAATTACTAGGATTTATTGCCTGCCTAAAGTACAATGTCGCGCCTGAATTTGCTGTGTACTTTTTAATCACATCAAATCCTCCGACTTTCCACTTGAGTTTCTTAGCGATAGGTAGATTTCATGGCCACGAAAAAGCTGTTCATCAAAACCCACGGATGCCAAATGAACGAGTACGACTCGTCCCGAATGGCCGATCTCCTGGGCGAGAGCCACGAAATGGAATTGACCGACAACGAATCAGAAGCCGATGTCCTGCTTTTGAACACCTGCTCTATCCGTGAAAAAGCGCAGGAAAAAGTATTCCATCAACTGGGTCGCTGGAAGAAATTCAAATCCGATAACCCCGATCTAATCATCGGTGTCGGCGGCTGCGTTGCCAGTCAGGAAGGGCATGCCATTCAGGAACGAGCGCCGTTTGTGGATATGATTTTTGGCCCACAAACCCTGCACCGTCTACCAGAGATGATTGAATCCACCAAAGAAGGTGACGTAGGCATTGTTGATATCAGCTTCCCGGAAATCGAGAAATTCGATCACCTGCCGGAACCCAAGGTAGAAGGCTGTACCGCATTCGTTTCCATCATGGAAGGCTGCTCCAAATACTGTACCTTCTGCGTTGTGCCTTACACTCGCGGTGAGGAAGTAAGCCGCCCATTCGATGACGTTATTGCTGAAATCGCCAGTTTGGCCGATCAGGGCGTGCGTGAAGTCAACCTTCTTGGTCAAAACGTAAATGCCTACCAAGGTGAAACGCACGACGGTCGTGTCGCCGATCTAGCGGAATTGATTACCTTTGTCTCGGCCATCGAAGGCATCGACCGCATTCGCTACACCACCTCTCATCCAGTTGAGTTCAGCGAAAGTTTGATTAACGTGTACGCAGAAGTGCCTGAATTGGTAAGCCACCTTCACT
>JBFHTA010000273.1:0-5414 GCA_041590855.1 Pseudomonadales bacterium | reverse complement strand
TTCGTCCTAATGCAGGTCGCAGTGAAAAATCCTGGGAACAGCTAAAACCCGAATTGGCCCAGGTTTTCTTGCAATTTCAAAGACTGCCAGTCCCGGCGCGTCGAAACATTGCTGAGATGAATGAGGTATTTGGTACAGACATGCTTTTGGCTTTGTCTGAAGTGTACCAAAACGAAATCCAGCCTTTGGCTCAATATACCCGTAATTACATGGTAGACACCGTTATGCCGACAGCCGTTGCGGAGTTTCCTGGTCTTTCCGGGGCGGCTGCAACTGCAATGGAAAGCCGCATGAGTCAGTTTGCAAAAACGGCACTTAAATACCAACAGGCATTGGAACAAGTAAGAGCCGCTCATCTTGCTAAGGCTCCCAGAATGGAACTGGCTAAGTTGGAACAAAAAGCGCGGCTTCTTCACAAGGAGTTTAATGCAAGATTCCAGGCTGAGATTAATAAATACATGGCTAAAGCCAATAAGCGCGGTAACGCGTGGACCAGTGCTGAACGGGGTATTAATCAGGCTAAAAGTGCAAGAACCAGCAAGCCGATTCAACTGTCGTCCATGAAAGAGTTTAATTTGATCAGTAAGTTTGAGCGGACTGCTAACTGGGGTGGTAAAGTCGTAGTTATAGGGGATGCCCTAATGCGAGCGAACAAAGTACGTGAAGATCGCAATGCTGGTAAAGACTGGCAGCGTACCGCAGTGACTGAGACAGTTGGATTTGGTTTGGGTACTGCGGCGGGTGCAGCTACTGGTCTAGCGGTAACAAAAGCTGCTTTAGGTGTTGCTTTGTTTGCAACGCCTGTAGGCTGGGTATTTGTGATTGGAGCGGGTTTAGCAGCAGGTTATGCTGTTGCCAAGGGAGTTGATCATGGTGGTAAAGTCGTTGCTGGTGCCTTGTATGATCGCAGCTCGGCCATGAGCTGGTTTTAACATTTAAGGTGGTTTATGGGTGATTTTTCTATTGAAGAAATTTGGGCGTTTGTGATCGTCGGGATTTTTTTAGTATCAGGATTGCTGGGGTTTATTTTTAGAAAAATCTCAGTGGATTACATTGAAGAGCAGATGGCAAAAGAAGGAAAGTCTTCACCATTATGGGATAAAGGTATTGGAGCAAGGGTGAGCGCCTATGCGGTGGTGATTGTCAGGGGAAGAGCTGTAGATCGTATTCTCGTGGATGATCATTCAATAATTAAATATGCTCGAAAAAAAGACTGGTATCTAGCAGTGGGATATTTATTGACACTCTCTATATCGGTGACTTTGGCAGTGATTTTTTACTACTTATATGGCCCAACGGAATAACAGCGTTAGTTGTTTTTCGAAGCTTGGAAATAAAAAAGGTGATCCTGCGATCACCTTTTTTATTGGTCCCGTTTGAGTTTTTAATGGCTTTTGGCCGGGGCTGCCAATGAGTCCGTGGCGGAACTGCTTTGTTCAGATTTCAGCTGGGTAATTAGCTGGTCTTTTTCCTGCCACAGTGCGCTGATCCAGTCCTGGAAGTCGGCACGGAATTCCGGGTCATTGGTGTAATCCCCTTCCAGTAATTCCGGCGGAATGATCACTTCTTCAACGTGAATGCGCGCTTTATTTACTTTGCCACAGAGAAACGACCAGTAATCCATGGGAGTGCCTTCATCATAAACGATGGTGATGTTAACCAGTTTATTGATCAGGCCATCCATTGCTTCCAAAGTAAAGGCAGCACCACCGGCTTTGGGTTTAAGAAGGTGCTTGTAAGGCGAGTTTTGGCGTGCATGTTTGGCTGCTGAAAAACGGGTGCCTTCAAGGAAGTTAAAAATGGCAACCGGATTATCCTTGTATTTTTCGCAGGCTTTTCGGGTTGTTTCCATATCCTTACCTTTCAGGTGCGGATTCTTTTCAAGGAATTCTTTCGAATAACGCTTCATGAACGGGAAGTCCAGTGCCCACCAGTTCAAGCCCATAATCGGAACCCAAATCAGTTCTTGTTTAAGGAAGAACTTAAAGAAGGGAATCTTGCCTACAAATAGGTGTTGAAGGATAGTGATATCTGACCAGGACTGATGATTGGATGTTACCAGGTACCAGCCTTCATGTTTTAAGTCGTCCAGTCCGGTTACCTGATACTCCAGTTTTTGAACCAGTTTCATCCACAAGCTGTTACATCTGATCCAGCTTTCAGCAATGGTGATGGTAAGAAAATCAGTGACTTTACGGCATGCTTTGAATGGCAGGATGAGTTTGATCAGTGCCATGGTAAACAAGAGGGGTGTCCAAATAAATGTGTTAAACACCAAAAGAATACTTGCAATGATGCCTCTGAGCGTCGGGGGTAAAAAGCTAAGCATGGGAAACCTGTATTTCAGCTAACACGTGTTAGCTAATTCTATGTTGAGTCGATTGTAAATCCAAGTGGTTAAGCGTTTTTTTTGGGAACTATTGGCTTTGTTTTGGTCTTTTTATGACCGGCTTGAATTGGGTGGTAAATTATAATTTTCAGTAAAAACCAATGATCTTACGCCACAGAATAAAGGGCCACCATAACAAATGTTAAGAAATCGAGGTTGTATCTGACTTTAAGAAAAATCGAGAGAAGGAGGAAAAAGAAGAGGGCACGTACAGGTGTGCCCCCTGTCAGAGTCCGTTACTCTGAGATCAGAGTAACTTTTCTGCGGCTTGTTTTGCCTGAATTGCGGTCAGGGCAATGGTATAAACGATGTCTTCTACCAGTGCACCACGCGACAAGTCATTAACCGGCTTTCTCAAACCCTGAAGCATAGGGCCAACACTGATTACGTTGGCGCTTCGTTGTACGGCTTTATAAGTGGTGTTACCTGTGTTGAGATCCGGGAACACAAATACGGTTGCTTGGCCAGCTACCGGGCTGTCCGGTGCTTTACTCTTGGCAACGGTTTCAATGGCTGCAGCATCGTATTGTAACGGGCCATCCAGGATCAGATCCGGACGACGCTCTTGAGCAATAGACGTTGCTTTGATCACTTTCTCAACGTCGGCGCCAGAGCCGGATTTTCCGGTACTGTAGCTGATCATGGCAACTTTCGGATCAATACCAAAGGTCTTGGCTGAGTCGGCACTTTGAATGGCGATGTCAGCCAGTAGTTCGGCATCCGGGTCCGGGTTTACAGCGCAGTCACCGTAGACCAGTACTTGTTCCGGCAAACACATAAAGAAGACGGAGGATACTTGTTTTGCATCCGGGCTGGTTTTGATTAACTGCAATGCCGGGCGAATGGTATTGGCCGTGGTGTGAATCGCACCCGAGACCAAGCCGTCCACTTCATCCATGGCCAGCATCATGGTGCCAAGCACCACGGTGTCTTCTAGCATGGCTTCTGCCATAGGTGCGGTGACGCCTTTGTGCTTTCTTAATTCCACGAACGGCGAAATGTAGTTGTGACGTACTTTATCCGGATCAATGATCTCAATAGTACTTGGAAGCTCAACCCCCTGGTTTTTAGCAGTTTCCAGGATTTTGTCTTCTTTACCGATCAAGACACAGTTGGCAATGCCTCGTTCCTGACATATCGCTGCTGCCTGGATGGTACGCGGCTCTTCGCCTTCCGGTAAAACAATTCGCTTGTTTGCTGCCTGTGCACGTTTAACCAGCTGATAACGGAACGCGGGTGGGGAAAGACGACTGACGGTTGGCAGTTTCAGGATGTCTCTCAAACCTTCGCCGTCGATGTTGCTTGCCACAGAATCCATCACCTTGTTGATACGGTCGGTGTCGTCTGTTGGCACTTCATTGTTCATTTGGTTCAGGCGGCTGACGGTGGAGAAGCTGTCCAGGCTGGACTTCATCACAGGTAACCCTGTTTCCAGCGCAGGACGGCAAAGTTCTATGATGCTGTCCGGTGGTGTTAATTCCCCGGTGACTACCAAACCTGCAAGTGGAACGCCTTTCAGTGCAGCCAAGGATACGGCCATGATGATGTCGTGGCGATCCCCCGGGGTGATAATCAATGAGCCGGGTTTTAAACTGTTAGCCATATTAGCGGCTGTGCGGGCACAAAGGGCCATGTGGTCAACACGACGTTCGTCAGCCAAACCTTTATACACGAACTCAGCTTTTAAATGATTGCAAACGTCAGTGGTACGTGGCGACATTAAATCCGGTGACCAAGGAATGGTACCTAAAAGACGGTAAGGGCCATGGAAAATACTGAGAGATTTGATGACTTCGGTTTCATCCAACTCGTCATCAATCTGTGGTGTGATTTTAGAAGCCTGCATAGCGGCTTTTGCTGATGGGCTGTTGATCTTGTTGACGATCACGCCGATCACTTTGTTCTTCTTGCCGGAGCCAAATAAGCTGCTGGTAATGGCGATGCGGTCTTCGAATTCTTTGTAGTTGCCAAACATGGTTGGAGAGGCAGTCAATAATACTGAAGCATTCAGTGATTGAGCCATCTCGACGTTGAGTTTAGCAATGAAAGGTTCGTTCTCAGGCACCAGACCTTCAACAATGACAACATCACTGTCGTCTGCGGCTTGTTCGACTAAGCCTACCACTTCTTCCATCAGACGGTTCAGTTTTCCGTCGCCAATCAGTTTCTGAGCGTATTTCAGAGACAGCGGTTGAGGTGGTTCCAGCGTCGTGGTGTTTTGTACGATCCGTGTTGAACGCTCCGGACCTTCATCAAATTTGTGCATTTGAGCAATGGGTTTTACAAATGAAACCTTCAGCCCTTGCTCATCCAGCGCCCGTAACAGACCAACACTGATGGAGGTCAGACCGGTACTGGAGCTGATGGGAGAGAGAAATAGTTTTATCGCCACAGCAGAGTTCTCCTGCTTATAATTCAAAGTATTACTGATGTCTAAAACGTTATATTTTAGAGGTTTTTGGTATTACCGTAGGACGGCGTGGTGCGCGCTTGGTGCACTGAACTAAATACAGGCCTGCGTATCCTTAGCAATCATCCATTCTTCGTCCGTGTTCACTACGTAAGCCGGTGTGCTGCTCTGCTGAGTAATCAGACCGGATTGGTCAGCACCTGCTACCGCATTTTGTTGATCATCGAGTTGGAAGCCTAACACGGCTAACTGCGCGATCACACGCTTACGTATGGAGACAGAATTCTCCCCGATACCGCCGGTGAAAATCAAACCGTCAATACGACCAAGTGGAATCGCCAGTGCTGCAATGTGCTTAGCTAAACGATAGCAGAAGACCTGAATTGCCAGCTCTGCTTGCTGATTTCCATCGTTTGCGGCTTCTTCGAGCGTACGCATGTCGTTGCTGAGTCCGGACAGACCAAGCAAACCACTCTTCTTATTCAGAAGGGTGTTTACTTCGTCGATGCTCATGTCCATTTGGGTACACAGGAAGTGGTGAAGGCTGGGGTCGACATCGCCACTGCGAGTCCCCATTACCAGACCTTCCAAGGGGGTTAGGCCCATGGTGGTGTC
>JBFHTA010000272.1:0-5446 GCA_041590855.1 Pseudomonadales bacterium | reverse complement strand
CGATAAGCCGCCTTCAGAAGATTTTCCTCGCGACTTAAACCACTCTTCTGCAGAGTGCGTCAGAAGCCCCATCAGTTCTGCTGATGCAATCAGCTGACAGGCCAATTGTGTTTTTTCTTCATTGTTATCCGACTTGTTGATCTGTTTAGCCAGGTTGTGCAGTTCTGCGATAGCAACCGGGGTATTCAGATCGTCGTTCAATGCGTTTAGCAACGCAGGAGAGACGTCCGCCGAGTAGTCTTTCGGAAGCTGAACGTCACGCAGTGCGGTATACAGTTTATCCAGCGCAGCATAGGCTTGCTCTATCAGGTCGGTTGACCAGTTCAGTTGAGAACGATAGTGAGCTGACAATAAAGCAAAGCGCACTACTTCGCCTGGAATTTCCGACAACAAATCTCTTACGGTAATGAAGTTACCCAGAGACTTGGACATTTTTTCCTGGCTGTTATCGTCTTTGTTCTGAATGGTGATGTAGCCATTGTGCATCCAGTATTTTACGTAGGTTTCGCCATCGTGTGCACAGGTGCTTTGAGCAATCTCATTTTCATGATGCGGGAAAGTAAGATCTTGTCCGCCGCCATGAATATCAATGGTTGTTCCCAAGTGACGTTCAATCATGGCAGAACATTCAATGTGCCAACCCGGACGACCTCGGCCCCATGGGCTGTTCCAGCCAGGTAGCTCATCGGTTGAAGGTTTCCATAGCACGAAGTCGCCCGCGTATTTTTTGTAGGGGGCAACTTCGACACGAGCACCAGCCAGCATGTCTTCCAAAGAGCGGTTGGACAGTTCACCGTATTTTTCATACGACTGAACGTCAAACAGGACATGGCCTTCTGCTGCGTAGGCATGACCTTTGTCGATCAGGCGTTGGATCATGTCGATCATTTGATCAATGTTATCTGTGGCACGCGGCTCGACATCCGGAGCGAGTACATTTAATTGTTTGATGTCTTCACGGTAGGCTTCTGCAAACTGGTCGCTGATGGTGCGAATATCAACGTTTTGTTCAAGTGCAGCCTTGTTGATTTTGTCGTCAACGTCGGTGATGTTGCGTGCGTAAGTGACCTTAGGATAGTAGTGACACAACACGCGATAGAGGGTGTCAAAGACGACGGCCGGACGAGCATTACCAATGTGGATGTAGTTATACACCGTCGGACCACAAACATACATTTTGACGTCGTTTGCATCGGTTGGTTGGAAAAGCTCTTTCTTTTGGGTCAGCGTGTTATAAACAGAAATACTCATATGTCGTTTTGAATCCTAAAGGTCTGCTACTTGGCGGCTATCATAGCTAAGAGAAAGGTTAGGTCAATACTCGGCAATTGCCCCTTTGCGATAACCTTCAAAAGCTTTCACTTTTACTCGGTTATCGGGCTGTTGTTGATGAATGCATTTGGCAATGTGATCGGCGATCCATTCAACGGTTGAATCGGTATCAATCAAGTACACCTGATCTTTATTTATGGTTAAATCAAAGTGGCCTTGAGGGGCTTGGTAGGCGAATTGAATCAGCCCTTCCGCCAGGTCGTTTGCGTCAACAATGTCTTCGCGCGTTCCTATGTAAATGTCTTTGAACCTGTTGGCCCAATCAGCTTCCAGTGACGGCGCACGTTCATCATTGATGTAGATTTTAATGGGAGAACGATGGCCATGGGCAATGCGTTGACAATTGCCATCGTGTTTTTTGAGTCCGTGACTGTAATGATAAAAAGCTCCGGCAATGGTTTCTGAGTAGAGATTCAATTTAACGCCGGAAACATTGCTCGGTAAGATTTTCATTAGTTCTTCTTCTAACAAAGAAGAAAGGGCTTCAACAGTAATTTCAGAAGCGTCCATAATCAAAAAGGATTCGGCGGGAGCGCTGGTTGTTAACTGCCGATGACCGTTATGCCACGACAACCGAAGCCTTTCAGAGGCTTCTGTCTCTATTTCCAGGTTAGGTGTGTGTTTGGCAATGAGTAACTTATGATCAGCGTAATCATCAATAAAGTGTTTAATGGTTTTCTTGACGTGACCAAAGTCAAATAACATGCCTTCATCGTTGAGTTCACCTGAGAGTTCGCAATCAACCAGCCAGCTTTCACCTAACAACCCGCGTTCGTGGTTGAGGTAGGAAAAATCAATAACCGTTAATTGGTCAACGAAAAGGGTAGTCATGTTACTTCTGCACCTGAAAAAAATAGGTGCTTATAATACCTGAATTATCTCCTAATGTATTTTTAATCCGATAAGACGATCTGATGGAATTCAGATCGGAAGGGGGGGAAGAACACCTGTAAGACGGGATGAAGGTTAGGGTGGTTATTAAACTGGTGATTAGTTGAACAATAAAAAAGGCGCCGAAGCGCCTTTTTTGAGTAACGGGGAATTACTTAGCAAAGTTTTCTGCTGCGAAGTCCCAGTTTACTAGTGCCCAGAAACCTTTCAGGTATTCAGGACGAACATTACGGTAATCGATGTAGTAAGCGTGTTCCCACAAGTCAACAGTGATCAGTGGTGTAACACCTTCTTCAGTGATTGGTGTGCCAGCGTTAGACGTGTTTACGATGTCCAATGAACCGTCTGCTTTTTTCACTAACCAAGTCCAGCTTGAACCAAAGTTGTTTACAGCTTTATCGTTGAATTTTGCTTGGAACTCTTCGAAAGAACCGAATGCAGCGTTGATTGCGTCAGCAAGTGCACCTGTTGGCTGACCGCCACCGTTTGGAGATAGGCTGTTCCAGTAGAAGGTGTGGTTCCAGATTTGCGCTGCGTTGTTGAAAACGCCACCTTCAGAAGTCTTAACGATTTCTTCCAGTGATTTGTTTTCCAGGTCTGTCCCTTCAATCAGGCCATTTAGCTTTTGCACGTACGTGTTGTGGTGCTTGCCGTGGTGGAACTCAAGAGTTTCCTGAGAAATGTGTGGTTCCAAAGCATTTATTTCATAAGGTAATGCAGGCAATTCGAAAGCCATGGGTTAACTCTCCATATCAAGTCAATTTTCTTTGGTGTCATTAAGCGTAAACCGCCTTTGACACTCTGGTGGTGGGATATTAGCACTGATTTACATTGTTCGCTATTCATGAAAAAAGTGTGGGTATTTTTCCAAAATTCAAGTCTAGGGAACGTCTGAATAAGTCCGCTCTAGCTCTGCGGGCGCTAGAAAAGCGTTAGAATAAGGCGAGCTTCGCAGAGAATGTCGAGACCTTTTCAAGAAGTTCAACACGGTTCTAACACTTTTAAAGCCCCGCCCTTCGGGGCCTTAAGAGAAATGTCTCTTTTTTGTTGCGGTTTTTTGACGTAACCCGTTATGCCTTCAAATCCGCGCCTCAAATAGACATTTCTCTTATAGGCCAGAGCAGAGAGGGACTTATTCAGACGTTCCCTGGGTCAGCCGTACATATCGCCAAAGCGTATTTCACTGCAGCCCGGTATGTTTTCGATTAACTTCCAGGTCATTAGTTCGGTCGGGGTATATACACCACCGCTGCGTTCATGTTTTAACAAATACAGGGCGATGTAGAGGGTGGCATTTACTGTAAATTGATAAATGTCCGGTGTGGATACGCGGGCAACCATTTCTCGCTCATCCGGCGAAATGCCCTTGGCCCAGTAATGGCTGATACCGCTGGGTTTTCCCGTGTTGTGCCCGAATAATTTGTCGATCATTTGATGCAGCGGTTTCGCAATCAAGATGCCGGGAATCCAGTTTAGCAACCGAACAATAGGTGTGAATTGTTTGGTAATGGCAAAATAGCTACGGATATTCGGACATTGTGCACTTCGGCTGATGGCGGCTAAGTCACCTGTGGGGACTTGGCTGACGTGCTTCATTCGACTGCTAAAAAGAATGCGGCGGGCGTTAAAGGAGTATTTTGTGATCGTAGGGGTGTGGTTAACGAGTTCAAAATTGCCTCTTGATAAACGATTGAGCGTGGCTTTTATGCTACCGGCTGAAAAACGATGGTTTATGTCGTATGCGATCTCGATCTCAGAGAGTTCTTTTAAGCTGTGTTTAATGCTGCCGGCCAGACAGTCTCCGGGAATACATTCTGCGCCTAATCCCGGGCAGATAACGGCTTGTCCTTCATTGGCCAGGTCTGAAAGATTGTACAGTGTTGTCAGGGTATGATATTGGCCGCCAACGTCCAGATAATGGCAGTGGCTTTTAATTGCGGCTCTGGCGATGGGTTCCGGATTTTGAATCAATGAGCCAGCACAGTTTATGAAGATTTCAGCCCCTTCCAGGTGGCGCTCAATGGTGTTGTAGTTGATTACATCGAAACAGGCATAGGGCAGATTGGTTTTATTGGCTAGTTGTTTGAGCTTCTTTAGGTTTCTGCCGGCCAGAAGTGGGTAGATGCCTTTTTCCAGCAGCGCGAAGGTGATGGCTTTACCTATTTGTCCGTAGGCTCCGTAGACAATGATTCCAACGCTTTTTGACACCTTTGTGCTCCTTGAGAGACGTAGATTCCCAATCTTTGTTCGACTTAAGCAGACAACTATGACAGGCTTTGAGGACTATTTCGAGCAGCATCCTCGGGATAACCCAGGTATAATGCCTTCCGGCAGAGAATGATTGAAGAGTGTGAGGAATTATTAGTAGGTTTTTATGGCGCACGACGATTTACTAGATTTAAAAGCTGAACGAGATGATTGGCAAGCCGGAGCTCGTTCCGGAAAGAAGAGTGATCAGACGGTAAAAAGAAACTCTTCCGGTGGTGGCGGGATCTTTGCCATTATTGTGAGCCTGGTGCTGGCGGTATTATTAGCTGGTATGGGTTACTGGGTCGCAACCCAGTTTGAGCGGGTAAATGGCCAGTTTGAGCGCACTAATCAACAATTGACACTGCTTTCTCAACGGGTTCAGGTGTTGGAAGGTAAGTTGGATATTTCGAATGACTCGGTTGCATCTTCGGAAGCGGCTTTACGCGCGACCCTGAAGGAGCATGATTCAGAAATCAGGAAGTTATGGGGCGTGAGCTATGATCGAAATCGTAAGTCGATTAAAGATCAGGCAAAAGAGATTGCTACCTTAAAAGCCAATGCTAAGAATTTGAGCGCCAAAACGTCTAAATTGGAAAGTACGGTAAAGACTGTCGATCAGCAAGTGTCTGAAATTAGCCGATTAAAGTTGGGTGAATCTTTGGCTTCTGTTAAAGCAGAGCTGAAGAAAACATCTGAGCAGATTTCCGCACTGTCGAATCAAGTTAAGCCTTATCTGCCTAAGCTTGAAAACTACCAGGTTAATATTGATTCGAATACTCGACAGATTAAAGAGCTGAACGATGAGCTCATTCGTTCCGTTACCGACCTTCAAATCCAACTGAATGATAATTCCTTGGATAAAGAAGTTGATAAGCTCTCTAAGTTGATTGCTTCGATTGATAAAAACCGTACTCGGGTTAATGCGGAGTTGGTTCAGTTGTCCAAGAAAGTGAATGAGTTGCAAAAAAAGATG
>JBFHTA010000271.1:0-5457 GCA_041590855.1 Pseudomonadales bacterium | reverse complement strand
GATATGCGACTGGCTGAAAGTGAAGGCGGCGGAAGGCGCGCAAGTGGCATCGATTTGTACCGGTGCCTTTGTCGTCGCCGAAGCGGGTTTGCTGGACGGACGCCAAGCCACAACCCATTGGTTGTTTCTGAGGCAATTTCAACGCCGTTATCCACAGGCGTGTATTAAAGAAGAATACACAGTGACGGATGATCGCGGCGTGTATTGTTCCGGCGGTGCATCATCGGCCATTGATTTGCTGATTTACCTGATTCGCTGTTTTGGCTCGCCGGAGTTGGCTTCGGAATGTTCGCGCAAACTGTTGGTGGATACCAGTCGACGCAGCCAGATGCCCTATGTGCAATACAACTTCAAACGCAACCACGAAGACCAGGACATCCTTCGGGTACAGGATTGGCTGGAAGAAAATTACCATCAAGACATTGTGTTTGATGACGTGGCCTCCACCTTTAATTTCGGCGTACGCAATTTTATTCGTCGCTTTAAAAGCGCAACCGGTGAGACGCCCAATCAATATTTACAAAACTTGAGAGTTGAACAAGCCAAGTATTTGTTGGAAACCACTAAAACCAGTTTTGATCAGATCACCTATCAAATTGGTTATGAAGACAGCAACTCCTTCCGGCGATTGTTCAAAACCCGCGTGGGCATTGGCCCGACCGATTACCGGAAGAAGTTTCAGTTGTAGGGTGCTTGGTCAGGCACCCTTGATCAGCAAGACTTGCAACTTTAACAAGATCCGCAAAATCAGTGACGGATTGGATGGATTATTGGCTCATTTCAAAGCTAATCACTTCCGCTGATAACTCTGTGGAGGCACTGTAAAGCGTAACCTTTTGGTTGGCTGGAATAGCGTAGCTTTCCCCGGCATTGTATCGTTCGATTTTTTTACCTGGGCGTCTTAGTTTGACGCTGCCCTGAGCGACATACCCCAGCAGTGGCATGGCTGAATTCAGTTGTTGCTGATGATTCGGTGTCAGTTCCGTTCGAAAAACATTTACTTCATCAATGGTCACTTCATCAATGGTTTGCCCGTTCAGTGTCATCGTAGGCATTGCCCGACGGTCAATTGCTTCAGTTAAAGGAGCGTTGAAAACAATAAAAGGCTCTTCTTTTTGCTGAAAGTTGAAGTCGATAAAGACAGCTTTATCGGTCGCCGAAGCATTATCAAATCGTAGAATTTTAGGTCCGGCAGGTTCATAGAAGGCGTCTCCGGCCTTAAGCAGTACTGGCTGTTCCCCTTCCACCTGATACAGAATGGAGCCTTTGGCAACGTAACCCACGGCTGGTGCTTGGTGGGTATGCAGCGGTGCAGTTTGCCCAGGTAAGAAGTGGAAACTTCCGGCTTCTATCTGGGCCAGTGTTCGGGAATCAAAATGCGCGGTAAGCAGTTTCGTGCGAGTTATCTCGGATGGCTTTGAAGCTGTGGCATTAGCGTGAAGAAAACTGGCCGAAACCAATACTGGCAATGCCAGGCTGAAAACGTGGGTACGTGTAATCTTCATGAGTCGGTTCCTTTTATACTGGTTTTGAATACGGGCTTTATGAACAACGGTTTTTTATCAGCAGTTGGTATTGTGGATAACTGCTTTATGAATTACTGGATGCAGTGTAGGGCAGAGCTTGGTGATGATAAATTCTCAAAAAATGCGTTATAGTTGTGCAAAAATGCACAATTAAAACGTGTTCAGATATTTCGTAAACAGAGCAGCTATATGAATGATTGGGATGACATCCGCTATTTTTTGTCGGTTGCACGGCAGGGCAGTCTTTCTGCTGCGGCTAAGTCGTTGGGGGTGAATCACTCCACGGTATCGCGACGGATTCAGGCGCTTGAAGAAAAACACGGCGTGCGTTTGTTTGATCGGCAACGGGATGGCTACAGCATGACGGTGGCCGCCGATGCGATTTATGAACATGCTCAGGCCATGGAATCGCTCAGTCTGGATGTATCGCGCGCCTTGTTAGGACAAGATCAGCGCTTGGAAGGCGTGATTAATCTGACCATGTCCCATGACATCTACGAATGTTTGCTGGCGGAACCCTTGACCCGATTTCGGGAACAATACCCCGGCATCAAGATCAACATGAAAGTCACCGATACCCTGTTAAACATGGTGCACCGGGAAGCGGATTTGTCGGTACGAAAAACCGAAAACCCACCGGATGTGCTGGTGGGGAAAAAAGTGTGCCGGATGCAGCACAGTATCTATGCTGCGAGAGAGTTTGATCGCAACGTATTACAGGACCCGAACTACAAGGTGCCTATCATCGTTTGGGAAGATGAACTGGAAACACCGGAGTGGGCCTCGACCTTGTTTCATCAAAGTGAAATCGTGATGTGGGTGGATGACCTGGCCAGCATGTATTCTGCGGTACGTTCCGGCATGGGGGTCGCCCGAATTGCCTGCTATTACCCGGAGCTGTTGGTACATTCCGGACGGGAAACTCCAGAGCAGGTGATTCAGCAATTGCCCTACGCACAAGCCCCTTCAGCTTGGGGCGTGTGGGTATTGAACCATGTGGATTTGCGTAAAACCGCCCGTATTCAAACCTTGAGACGGTTTTTGATCAACGAGCTGGAAAATCATCGAACCTTGTTTGAAAGCAGCCGCTACACCTGATGGTTGTTGCGGTTACACATTCAACAGCAGGTGTTCACGTTCCCAGGGAGAAATTTCCCGGTGGAATTGCCGTACCTCCGCTACTTTCACCGACTCATAGACCATCGAAAAGGATTCACCAAGCACATTGCGAATGGCGGAGGCGTTATGAAACAGGTTCAGTGCATGATCGAGCGTGGTGGGAATGGCGTAGTCGCTTTCTTCCAGCTCGCCGGTGACGGGCTCGCTCGGGCGTAACTTTTCCATAATGCCCAAATAGCCACAGGCCAGGCTGGCAGCAATCGCCAAGTAGGGGTTGCAGTCTACACCAACCACCCGGTTTTCCAGTCGACGGTCTTGTGCACTTTGGTCTTCGATACTTACCGCAGGCACACGTAGCCCGGTGGCCCGATTATCGTAACCCCATTCGACATTGGTTGGCGCGCTTGAATTGGTATCCGATTCAAAGCGTCGATAGCTGTTCACATAAGGCGCGATGAGTGGCATGACTAAAGGCAGGTAGGTTTGGCTGCCGCCAATAAAGTACATAAAGGCGTCTGTGGCTTCGCCTTGTTCGTCACTGAAGATGTTTTTACCTGTTTCAATATCCACCACACTTTGATGCACATGCATGGCAGAACCGGGTTGTTCCTTCATGGGTTTGGCCATAAAGGTGGCAAACATACCGTGGTTCAATGCCGCTTCTTTAATAATGCGCTTGAAGAAGAATACCTGATCGGCCAAATGCACCGGATCGCCATGAGTCAGGTTGATTTCCACCTGACCGGCACCGTCTTCCTGAATCACAGTGTCTATGGTTAAACCTGCGTCTTCGGCGTAATTGTAGATGGTGTCGATGACCGGACCGTATTCATCGATGGCTGACATCGAATACGATTGACGACCCGCGCCTTGTCGACCGGTACGGCCGATGGGGGGTTGGATGGGTTCGTTGGCATCAAGATTCGGGTTTATCAGGTAGAACTCCAGCTCCGGGGCCACCACAGGTTCCCAGCCTTGTTGTCGATATAAGCCTATGATGTGCTTCAATACGTTTCTTGGAGCCAGCTCGACCGGCTTGCCATCTCGATAGAAGAGATCATGAATGACCTGTAGCGTCGCTTCTTTGGCCCAGGGTACTGCCTTGGCGGTGGTCATATCCGGCTTGAGAACAATGTCGCTTTCGGCCCATTGATCGTCGATGTCCAGTTCAACGTCTTCGCCAGTGATGGTTTGATAGAAAATAGAAATCGGCAGATAGGTTTCGTGATCCGGGCGAAACTTCTTGATAGGCATGGCTTTACCACGCGACATGCCAGCCAGGTCGGGCACGATACACTCGACTTCATCGACATTGCGGTGGTTTCGATAGTTATTGAAGGCATCAGGCAATTCATTCAGCCAGTGCTGGTCTCGAGAACTCATTTGGTTTCCTTATTATGCGAGCTGATACCAAAGAAAGATCTTTTGAGTGTAACACCCAATGGCTAAAAGTGAATAATATTTCTTACGAGGTTGTTTTGTATATTTTACGATTGGGCCTCGTGTGGGCAGTTACTTAATGGCCGAGCGGTATTGACCCGGTGTCAGGCCGACCCATTTCTTGAAGGTTCGGTTTAAGTGGCTCTGATTGCTGAAACCACACTCTTGCGCCACCTGGCTCAAGGCTGTTTCTGTAGCAATTTTCTGTTTGGCCGTTTCAACGCGTACATGGTTTAAGTAATCGTTGGGGGTGAATCCGGTCGATTGTTTAAACATGCGTAATAAGTGAAAGTCGCTGAGGTTCGCTTGTTCAGCGAGATCCGCAATGGAAATGTTCTGATCAAAATAATGATGAATGTACTCTTTAACACGAGCCAATACCTGAGGACTAAGACCACCGGTGAGTTTTAAGTGGTTGTTGATGCAATATTGGGTGTCCGACAACAGATATCGAAAAATTTCCAACGTGTTCTGCTGGTAACATAAGGTGTTGGAGTCTGCACTTAAGAACAGCCGTTGTGCTAATGCCACCAATTGCGGGTCGTCGTGAAAAGTGAGTTCAGGTATTTCGATCAATCGTGGCTCCATATCCAGTGTTGAACTGGCAAACTGCTTGATTGACTCGTCACTGAAATACAAATGCGCGAACTTAAAGGGCGAGGTGATTTCCCAGACTGAGTGGTGATACTGGGGGAACAAACACAAACTGCCTGAGTGGCCGTGCCCGCTTTTGATGTCCAGCCGCTTCGAACCTTCACCGCCTTCCAGATAAAAACTCAGGGTGTGAACCTGGTCCGCGTTATAGACCACTCTGTCCTGGCTGTTTGTCCAATATGCCACTTTTAGATGCTGATTGATTTGTTGATCCGCCAAGAGCTCAGCGTTCGATTTATCCAGGCTATCAAAAACCGATTCTTGCTGTGAAATGTGGGACGGCTGGGGATACTGGCTCATGGAGTGCTCTCAGATCGTGCTGAACAGAGAAGTTCTGTACTGATAAGACTACTCAGCTCCCGCCTCTTGCTCAAGTGATCACGTGATGATTTGGTAAAAAAACGCAAGATTGTGCAAAAGTTTTATGAGTATGCGCAGGTTTCGATAAGGGCGTATAGGAAGTCTATGACCCGTCCCTTTAGCAGGTTTCTTGTCTATACAGTGTTTCAATTTTGAAACGTACTGTTTTGTGAATCTGCCTAAGAGGATGTAGGAAATTAACTACTATTAAACAAATTGTCATAAATTGCGATTTGATTTTCCCCTCAAAAAAAACAGGTGAACTATGAAATATTCGAGCATGCTCAGGGTCTTGGCGTTGACCCCTATATTGGCGTCAGGAGCCGTCGTAGCGGATGAAGCGGCGGCTAAAAAATGG
>JBFHTA010000270.1:0-5472 GCA_041590855.1 Pseudomonadales bacterium | reverse complement strand
CTGGGCGGCTCGGCACTGATTGCAGGGCTGACCTCTCTGGAAAACGTACAAGCCCTAGCCAATCAATACCTGATCTGGCTGATCTTCATGCCGTTGATCGGCACTTGGTGCTACACCTTCGACGGAGTTTTCATCGGTGCCACCAAAGTACGCGACATGCAAAATATTATGCTGATCAGCACCTTTGCCGTGTTTGTCCCTATGCTTTGGTGGGTTCACAGCCAAGCTACCTCACCCGACTTCGCCAATCACTTGCTCTGGCTGAGTATGTCGCTGTTTATGTGCAGCCGAAGTCTGGGCATGGGGCTCATCGCCCGACGCTACACGCAACACCAGCGCTGGTTCTGACGTGCTCTGAAACAACGGTGTTTAGAGGCTTCCCAAAGAACGATCATCATTCATTAAAATACTTTGTCAGTTGTTACAAAACCCTGCACGAACTATCATTATTTATAAGTGCAATCAACAAAACACGAGGCAACGCCATGGCCAGTCCCAATGTGACAGTAAGGGTGTCGGGCAGTTTAAGAGAGCATCTTGAAGCCTGTACCGGCCCAAACGGCGATTATGAAACGCCAAGCGAATATTTACGGGATCTCATTCGTCGGGATATGGAAAAAAAAGAGTCTGAAAAGTGGGAGCGCGTACGATCTGCTTTAACTGAAGGATTGGACATTAAAGATGACGAATATCAGTCAGTGACTCGGGAGGATTTCAAAAAACGGAGTCGTGCCCGTCGAGGCATTGATGGATGACGGATACCATTCAATTCTCGCCATTGGCGCTGACTCAGTTGGATATCATCTGGGATTATGGCTATGAACGTTTCGGACAGAAAAGAGCCGATGCTTACATCGACGGGTTATTCGATGTGCTGGAGGCATTACAGCGCCAAGGTGCCTATCAAGGTCAATACCAAGGCCAATATCAAGGGATGACCCTAAGACGGGTGCCCCCGGATTTGATCTCAGACATCACCACTGAATCCATTTACTTTATTCGTTATAAGCATGAAATTTTGTATCTCAAGCCATTGAAGAACAACCGATTGGGCGTGGTTTGCATTCTGGGCGAGAGAATGGACACACCTAACCGGCTGTTGGATATGCTCAGGATGCCGACTTCAAAGCTCTAGGGAGCTTCTCAATAAACCCGCGAATCAAGTCCGCCGACGCTTGAGGTTGTTCAGCAGGCAGCCAATGGCTGTTGTCCTCAAACAGATGTACCTGATCCGTACCAAACCGATAAGCAAACGCCTGGTCGATGTAAGGGTCTTTCGCGCCCCACAGTACTTGCATGGGTAAGTCCTTCGCCAACGCATGTAGCCGCACATCCCAGCCCTTGAATTTCGCAGGTGACATCGCCCGATAGAGTTTCAACAAGCTCTTATGAGTACGAGGCGTGAGCGCATCAAAACTGGCAATGACATCTTCTTTGGGGTATTGCGGTGCAGCCTTTCGAAGATTCGCGATGAAACCGCCTTTGTTCATGGCTTTCAGGCTTAGCTCGCCCAACACAGGGGTTCGCCAGATTCGACCTAGCAGGTGCCATCGGTACTGCGGGCTAAATGCGGTATTGAAAATGGTGATAGAACGAACCCGCTCCGGAAACCGTATTGCCCACGCCAATCCAAAAAAGGCTCCCACATCGTGCACCACCAAATGAAGCGGCTGGTCCAAAGCCAGTGATGCCACAAAGTGCTCAATGCATTCGGCTTGTTGAGATAATGAATAGTCAAACCCATCAGGAACATCCGACTGACCATAACCGGGTAGGTCCGGCGCAATGCAATGGAAGTCATCAGACAACACATTCATCAGTCGATGCCACATGTGCGAGGTATCCGGATTCCCATGAATCATCAACATGGGAACTCCCGACCCTTGTTGAATGTAGTGCAGCGGTTGTTGCTTGATCTGTGACGTCATAACGCTTCCTGTGTGCTTGTTCAGACATTCAAGAGCATAAGACAAAGTCACTCGGAGGCAAGTTGTCAGAATCGACAGCGACATAGGCAAAATCGACCATAGGTAAGCCAATTAGGTCATGGTCACACCAGGGGTGTCATTATGGTGCGTCATATTGAACACGCATACGTTGGGAATACGTATCCGCGCTCGCCTTGTTCTAACGCTTTCAGGCAGACAAGGCTTCTGGTGGTGCCCGCTGAGCTAGGGAATCTCTGAATAAGGCTCCCTAGATCAGTTCATTACGGATCAGTGTTTTGAAGTCGGGTTGGAGTGAAACTGCAGTACCTGAACATCGTCTTCACGGACCACTTGCTCTTCCGGAGTGACCCGGGTAGCCAGCTCTTGTTGCTGCTCCAGATCTTTCATGTTTTCAGAGAAGCCACAGGCCACACACTCTTTCGTCTGAACACCGTCATCATCGGTGTACATCACAATTTTGTCCATTTCACTACAACGAGGGCACACAGCACCGGCGATAAAGCGTTTTTTCATGATTCTCTCTACGTTTAAGACTCTATGCTGTAAGTGTAACGAATCTCTCGAACGAGAGCATGTCCGTCATCCGATAATTTCGTTACCACGCAGATGCCACAAACAGGACAGCAGATTCAACAGAAAGCAAATAAGGCAGGAAAGGGCTTCACCTGGAACAGTGAAGCCCCTGATTGATCCGTAGACTATTAGTCTGTAATGCCTGAATGTCTTAGTAAGGCGTCCACTGTGGGTTTACGCCCACGGAAGGCCACAAATAAGTCCATCGGTGCTTGCGCGCCGCCTTTTTCAAGGATGTTCGTCAGGAAGGATTGACCAACCTCCGGATTGAACAAGCCTTCTTCTTCAAAACGACTGAAGGCATCGGCCGACAACACTTCCGCCCACTTATAGCTGTAATAGCCAGCTGCATAGCCACCAGCAAAGATATGGCTGAAGCTGTGCGGGAAGCGGTGCCATTCCGGCGGAATAATCACCGAGACTTTCTCTCGCACCTGCTTCCATACATCCAGAACGTCGGTCTGATCATCAAAATCACGGTGCAAAATGAAATCAAACAAGCTGAACTCCAACTGACGCACCATCTGCATACCGGATTGGAAGTTCTTGGCCGCCAGCATCTTATCCAGCAAGGATTTTGGCAAAGGCTCACCCGTTTCAAAATGACCTGAGATGAAATCCAGTACGTCTTCTTCCCAGCAGAAGTTTTCCATGAATTGCGAAGGCAGCTCTACCGCATCCCAGGCAACGCCATTAATTCCTGACACTGCCGAGTAATCGATCTTGGTGAGCATATGGTGCAGACCATGGCCAAACTCATGGAATAAGGTGGTGACTTCGTCGTGCGTCAACAGCGCAGGCTGATCGCCCACCGGCGGTGTAAAGTTACACACCAGGTAGGCTACCGGTAACTGCAAGGAGCCATCCTTGCGAACACGACGCACACGGCACTCGTCCATCCAGGCACCGCCGCGTTTCTTGGCTCGCGCGTAGGGGTCCAGATAGAAGCGGGCAATGGCTTCCCCTTCTTTTTGAATTTCATAGAGGTACACTTGGTCGTGCCAACGGTCGAACTCGGTAATTTCCACCACAGAGACACCGTACAGGCGGCTCACCAGTTCAAACATCCCGGACACCACTTTCGGGAATGGGAAGTAAGGGCGCAGTTGTTCCTGACTGATGTCATAGCGGGCATGTTTTAGCTTCTCACCATAGAAGCCAACATCCCAAGGGTTCAACTCATCCACACCGTAGTTTTCTTTGGCAAAGGCTTTCAGTTCTTCCAGTTCTTTTTCCGCCACCGGCTTTGACTTGGCCGCCAAATCGTACAGGAAGTCCACCACCTGCTGAGGGTCTTCCGCCATCTTGGTCGCCAGAGAACGCTCGGCGTAGTTTTCAAAACCCAGTAACTGAGCCAACTCCTTACGGCACTTTAACACCTCGTAGATAATCTGAGTGTTGTCGTATTCTTTGGCATTCGGGCCCTGATCAGACGCTTTGGTGGCATAGGCAGTGTACATTTCCTGTCTCAACGCCTGATTTTCACAGTAAGTCATGACGGGTAGATAGACAGGGATATCTAGCGTTAAACGATATCCTTCTTCACCAGCTTGTTCAGCCTGTTGTTTCATCAAGCCAAGCGCCGATTCAGGCACACCGGCCAACTCGGAAACATCAGTGACGGTCTTTGACCAGGCATTGGTGGCATCCAATACGTTTTCCGAAAACTTGCTGGTCAGTTCGGACAACTGCTTTTTAAGCTCGGCGTAGCGTTGTTTCTTATCATCAGGTAAATCAACACCGGATAAATGAAAATCTCTCAATGCGTGTTCAATAACCTGCTTTTGCGCATCGTCCAGGCGGTCAAATTCGTCACTCTCGGCCAAGGTTTTGTAGGCTTGGAACAACGCCTGGTTCTGCCCAAGCTTGGTAGAGTATTCCGACAATAACGGCAAACATGCATTGTAAGCATCGCGCAATTCATCACTGTTAACCACAGAGTTCATGTGGCTGACCGGAGACCAGGTTTTGCTTAACACATCGTCCCACTCATCAGAAACAGCAATCAGGTTGTCCCAGGTCACCTGATCTAACTGCTTAAGGAGGTTATCTATGTTGTTTTCGTTGGTTTCAATCAACTGCTGGATCGCGGGCTGAATATGCGCCGGTTTGATTTCCGAAAATTGTGGTAATTCGGGGTTTGCTAATAACGGATTCGATTGCATCGACATAACCTATCTTTAACCTGCCTGTTTTAACTCGTTAGCGCAAAAAACCCGCCAAGGCATGTCCTCGCCTTGCTTCGGGTTTAAGGAACCTCTGAATACTGAAGATAGCTAACAAGTACTTAATTATTAAGAGTTATGGTATCAAATTATCACTATTTCAATAGCAACTTTCTGTAGACAAGGTCGCTGAGGGTGAATTTATGATGAATTAGTGTGTTAGAGTCTATACTTGCTCTGAAGGTTTCCTATTGGCTCACACTATAATAATGACAATACGCTCGCAGTTACTGTTCAGTTTTCTCATCACTTCTGTATTACCACTGATGCTGGTGATGTCGATTGCCCTCTACCAGAGTGTCACGGAAACCCACTCGCTGAAACGTCGTGCGATGGTCGCTACCATCGAAAAAGGCGCAGAATCCATAAACCGATTTTTTACGACCCGCATCGCCGAAATTACTTTATATTCAGAAAATGAAGACGTCGGCAGTATGGACTTCGACAAAATGCGTCCGTTTCTGATGAAGAAGCTGGAACAGCAAAACAGCATTTATGAGAAGTTTATTGTCGGCACCCGCGAAGGTTATTTTTACAATACCTCAGGCGGCAATCCTCATCAAAAGGGGTTACGTACCTTCGATGATACCTCACCCAATGCGCGACTAAAACACATCCGTAAACGGGATTACTGGAAACAAACCGTCGGTAAGAACAAACAGCATGAAAACACCACCTATGTCTCCAACCCGATGATTTCCTACACCACTGGCGTCAAACAAGTG
>JBFHTA010000269.1:0-5472 GCA_041590855.1 Pseudomonadales bacterium | reverse complement strand
GCATTTTTGAACCGTGTTTGATGATGCCGTTGGTTTCAGCGTCAGTGCCGACCATAAAGCCGGTTGTGTTGTGGATGAACAGAAGCGGGGTATTGCTCTGATCACACAACTGAATAAACTGAGCGGCCTTGTTTGCCCCTTTCGGCGTGATCGGGCCGTTGTTGCCGATAATGCCGCAGGCGAAGCCACCAAAGCGGACGAAACCACAAATTGTCTGTTGATCGAATTGAGGTTTGAACTCCTGAAACTCAGAACCATCGGCAATGCGAGCTAAAATTTCGCGAACGTCATAGGGCTTTTTAAGGTCGCAGGGGACAACGCCTAGTAGCTCATCGATTGGATAGATGGGCTCATCGTAATCTGTATCTACTGATCCTGATTGATTGTCCTTCCAAGGAAGGGACGACATAACCTCACGGGCGATACGAATGCCATCGGCGTCATTTTCAGCTAAATACTCTGCGGTTCCTGCTTCAAAAGCATGTAACTCGGCACCACCCAGTTCTTCGTCGGTGGCGATTTCGCCTGTTGCCGCCTTCAATAACGGCGGACCTGCGAGGAACATCTTGGCTTGATTGCGAACCACAATCACATAATCAGAAAGTCCCGGCTGGTAGGCACCGCCAGCCGTGGCATTACCGTGTACCACCGTGATTTGCGGAATGCCTGCAGCCGATAAACGAGCTTGGTTTGCAAAGGCTCTGGCTCCCGGTACAAACACATCGGTTGCGTAGTTGAGGTTAGCGCCGCCAGATTCGGCCAGCGTAACCAACGGCAGGCGATTCTCCAAGGCAATCTGTTGAACCCGCAACGTCTTTTCCAAACCGGAAGGGGAAATGGTGCCACCCTTGATAGCGCTGTTGTTCAACTGAACGATGCAGCGAACGCCAGCGACATAACCGATGCCTGCAATGAAGCCACCGCCAGCGGTGTTGCCTTTTTTATCGTCGTACATCTTGTAGCCTGCAAGACCACAGAGTTCTACGAAGGGGCTGTCTTGATCGAGCAGTAGATTCAGACGTTCACGGGGAAGTAGCTTTCCGCGTTTTTCAAACTTGGCTCGGACGCTTTCCTCGTTGTCTCGAATGGCTTTTTCGATGTCTCGCAGCTCGGTAATGACTTCCTTAAAGGCTTGGTAGTTTTCCTGAAAGCCGGAAGCTTGGTTATCTATTTGGGTTTCTAAAATAGCCATGGTTCTTCCTAACCTTCGTTATTTTGAGTGGTTTCGTTAATGAGACGTTTGGGAATGCGAACGGGCATGTCCAACAACTGCTGAGCCTGGGCTTTACCCTGTGGGTCGGTACGTAGGCTGGCGATACCGCCACCACCCAGGGCAAAGGTCAGCAAGAAGTTCATGGCATTAATACCGGGCAGTGCGTAGCGTTTTACTTCACTGCGATCCGATAAAACATGCTGCATGTAATCGGCCACATTCGCTTCGGTCAGGCTCGCCTGTATGAACGGCAGATATTCCGGTTTTCGTGCCATCACTCCGATATTGCAGCTGTCGCCTTTGTCGCCACTGCGGGCAACGGCTAAGTCAATCAAAGGGACTTCGGTGAAGTCTTCATCAGGGTCAATTTCAATCGGTGAGGTGAAACGGTTTTTCTCCAGATGTAACTCGGATTGTTCCGGAATAGCTATATGAACGTCAGAGGATTCAGCGCCTGACTGCCAAATCGGCGTAATGTCGGTTTTATCAATCAAAAAGGAAAACAGCTTAATTACCGGGCTGACTTTTGGTCGACCTCCGACCAAGCCGGTAATCCCCGGTGCCATAGAGGTTGCTGCGGGTGCGATTTCTTTGGCGAATAACCCAAGCGCACGTTTGTTTTGATGGCGTGCAGCAATTTTAACGACCACTTCGCGAGGACTTTGAATTCGTGCGTGAGCGCCATAGGTGCTTTCAGTACCGAGGATTTCGATGTCGTAATCGGTGAAGTCTTCCCAGCCCAACAATTTGTAGAGGCCGGATACCCGGTTCATGATGGCTTGAGAAACACGTTTGGCTTTTTTATCGGCGTCGATACCGGCCATTAAGAAGCTCACTGTGCAGCGATTGCCGTCCATATAGGTGGCCGCAACTTTATATTTGTCGGTAGGCGGGTGGCCTTTGGCACCAGTCACTTTAACTCGATTATTGCCTAAATCATTCAGTTGTACCTTGGAGAAATCACATCGCACATCTGGTAATTGGTAATCTTGCGGATCACCAATTTCATACAGTAACTGTTCCCCAACGGTGAAGCGGTTAATCAAGCCGCCGGTCTGCTCCGGTTTGGATACCTCGAAGGCACCGTCGGCCCGGCACTCGATAATAGGGAAGCCCATGTTCTCGTAGCCGGGGACGCTTTCCCAATCGGTAAAGTTTCCGCCCGTGCATTGGGTGCCACATTCGATGATGTGGCCTGCCAATGAGCCTTGCGCCAATAAATCGTAATCGGTTTCTTGCCAGTCAAACTCGTGCATTAACGGGGCAAGTACCACGGCACTATCAACCACTCGGCCGGTAATTACGATGTCTGCGTCTTGTGCTAACGCCGCCTTGATCGGTGTTGCGCCCAGATAGGCGTTTACACTCAGGCAACGCTCGGGCAATGGCTCACCGGAAAACATCTCTGTGATGTTTTGATCCTGAAATTTGGATTGAACCGCCGTGAGGTTATCGCCTTCAATCAAGGCTACTTTTAGTGATAAGCCTGACTTTTCAATAGCCGCTTCAATCGCATCCGCACAGGCTCTGGGGTTTACGCCTCCGGCGTTGCTAATGACTTTGATATTTTGCTCTGCCAGTTGCGGGAGGATACGGGTTAAGGTGTCAACGAAGTCCGTTGCGTAGCCCAGTTCAGGTTTCTTCATCTGAGCACCAGCCAGAATGGACATGGTTACTTCGGCCAAGTAGTCGAATACCAGGTAATCCAGATTGCCGCCTCTGACCAGTTGCTGAGCTGCGGCTGCAGTATCGCCCCAGAACGCGGATGCGCATCCAATTCGTATTGTTTTTGGTGAGATCATGGATTGATCGTGTCCTTTGGTTGAGCGTCAAAATGACGTTTACTTTGTTTCTTTGTGTACTTTGAGATTACAATACCAAGCAAGCGCTTGGTTAGTCAATATTGGGTTGACGTTTGGTTGTGAGTGCGGCGATTTATGTTTATTTAGAATTCAAGTGAAAACAGACAGATGACCTAACGTAGGGGATGGTGCATAATTCCTTCGCTGGAACAGGAGATGAAGTACGTGTTAGAGAAGTTAGTTGCTGAAGGAATCATTACTGACCCTAAAAGCCCGAAAGGTCGCTTAATACAAGCGGCTGCGCGTTTATTCCGGGATAAGGGGTATGAACGAACGACCGTACGGGATCTGGCCGCTGAAGTAGGTATTTTGTCCGGTAGCTTGTTTCATCACTTCAAAAACAAAGAGCGCATTCTGCGGGCGGTGATGGAAGAAGCCATTCTTCTCAATACTGAATCTATGAAGGCCGCTCTGGCCGAAGCCAATACTGCCGAAGAACGGGTTTTGGCGCTGATCAAATGCGAATTGAAGTCTATCTTGGGTGACACGGGCGCAGCGATGACCGTACTGGTCTTCGAGTGGCGTAGCCTCAATGAAGACAGCCAGAAGGTGATTCTTGAGCTTCGTGACATTTATGAACAACTTTGGTTGGATGCGTTAACCGAAGCCAAGGACGAAGGTTTGGTGGTGATCGAACCGTTTATTCTGCGTCGCTTGCTTACTGGTGCATTAAGCTGGACCGTCAACTGGTATGACGATAGTGGTGAGATGGACCTGGATGAATTAGCGCGTAATGCGTTGAGTTTGGCGATTAAACATAACATCTAAACTTAGAACTGGATTGTTCTTGATGAAAATATATGTACAAAAACTTTTGAAAGCAGTCATGCTGACTTTGTTCGGATTAACCCTGGTAGCATGTGGTAAATCGAATATTGCGCCAGATGCGACCCTGGGTGGGCCGTCTCAAAATGGCGTGGTTGTGTTGTCCATTGATTATCCTCGGGGTCAAACAGGGCCCTTTATTTTGAGATTCAAAAATATAGAGAGCGGCGCTTTCGGAACGATGGAAGTCATTAAGGCCGGTGCTTCTACTACCTGGGAATTGGCGTTTAAAAAATACGATTTTAAAGAAGATGGAAGCTACGGCGAGCTAAAAGTAGTTGAGTTTGAACCTGGAATATATAAGCTCGTTTCATGGACAGTGGGCACTGTTGAACCAAATGACGTTCAGGATTATCGATTTCATGTTGAAGGCGGAAAAATCACTTATTTAGGTAATGCGTTTTTCAAACAGAAAAATATCTTTTCAAGATCGGAAGCGAACAACCCGTTGGCGATTACCGTGCATACGGATAAATCTGAGCGTGATATCAAAGCACTTTCAGAAAAGTATCCTAATCTAGACCTCAATCATTTGACGAGTTTGGCACCTAAGAATGCTGAAAATGGCTTTTTTAAATCAAAGCAGGATTTAGAAATCACGGTCCCTATTATTAACGCGATTTATAATTAGTCTTTTGTCTCACGGCGCTTAAATCCCATCTTTTAAGCGCGTTTCTGCCATTATCTGGCACAGAACCCTTTGTTAGGTTATTAGTTAATATAAGACCTAACAGAGCGTTCTTCCTTTATGAATTTTGATCTCTCCGATACTCAGTTGATGATTCAGCAAACCGCCAAGAAGTTTGCGGAATCGGAACTCTTTCCTGTCGCTTCTACTGTCGAAGATAAAGCTCAACGCCCTTTGTTTTTGGCGAATTTAAAGAAACTGGCTGAACTGGGCTTTATGGGCTTGAACATAGACAGCCAATACGGCGGAACCGAAGCAGGTACAATTGCATTCAGTTTGGCGATGACTGAAATTGCCAAGGGCTGTGCGTCAACGGCAGTGACCATGTCCGTTAACAATATGGTGGCGGAGGTGATTCAGTCCATTGGCTCGGAAGAGCAAAAGCAGTGCTATCTGCCCAAAATCTGTAGTGGTAAGTTTTCTGCCGGTGCATTTTGCTTAACCGAAGCGGGGGCTGGATCAGACCCTGCTGCAATGTCTACTAAAGCGGTCAAGTCCGGCGATTATTGGATTATCAATGGAACCAAGCTGTACATTACCAGTGCTGCCTATGCCGGTGTATTTGTGGTGTGGGCAGTGACTGACTCGTCAGCGCCAAAAGGCAAAGGTATCACCTGTTTTTTGGTGGATGCAGATAATCCCGGGGTCAGTATCAGCAAGGAAGAGCAAAAAATGGGGCAGCTTGCCTCCGCGACTAACGAGGTGGTGTTTACTGATTGCAAAGTCCCGGCCACTGCGATGCTGGGGTCGCTTAATCAAGGCTTCAAAATCGCGGTGTCTGAATTGGCGGGTGGTCGGATTGGTATAGGTTCGTTAGCACTTGGATTAGGTGAGAAAGCCATCGAGTTGGCGATTGATCATGTCAAAGAACGTCAGCAGTTCGG
>JBFHTA010000268.1:0-5476 GCA_041590855.1 Pseudomonadales bacterium | reverse complement strand
CTCGGTACATCTCACGTTAGCCTGGTTCTTGCAACAATGTATTTCAAGGTTGAAGTTCTGCCAATTTTGAGGCCACTACGTTGCATTTTTAGAGATCTGCATTTTGAATTGTTACGACAAGCGGTTGGGGAAAGGTATGTTGATAGGGTCTTCTAATTCTAAAGTAGTAGTTTTGATTCATCACTTTCTCCCGGAAGGCACTGCTAGAGTGGGGAAAGAGTGCAATGCACTAACAAATGAATGGCGTGAGCAGATTATTCATGCCGGTGGCAACAATTGGCGTAAGATTTTCAATCTATACGCTAAGTTAGCCTACCAACTGACCTTAGCTTCGAACCGGGTTTCTTCCTGGCAAGACTATCGGGAGAGTCTTTTGCTTAAGGACGACGGTTTGTTTCAGTTAGTATGCATCGGTGATGAATCGCTGAAGGCGCAGCTGGCGACATATTCATCTGACACTCTGGTCCTGTTGACTGGTAAGAAATGTGCGGACGCTGTCGGGGTACTGGAAAAAGCGATTTGGTTAGATACTGAGTTTGCTCAGATAGAACAAAGAAACTGGCTGGTGTGCCCTTATTTTGATTATCGCCAGCTATCAAATACCAAATTGGATGTTCTGGTTGAACTGATTCAGCAGCGAACCAGTTCATTCCAGTAAGTTTTTCGGGCGTTACTAACGGTTTTGGTATCAGGAGCCGTTAACGATCACACGGATGGCTTCCAGCTTGATCTGGCAACCCTGAATGGCGTTCAGACAGGTTTCTTGTTGAGCAATCAACGCATCGATCTCAGCCTGTCTCACATTCGGATTAATGCTCTTTAAGGTAGTTAACCGATCGATTTCCAATCCAAGCGTGTCCGTGGCCAGTTGTTGTGCTTCAGAAACAATGCCTGCCAACTTCTTCTTGGCCTGGCTTTCAGCCACCTGGAAAACTTTATAAATTAATTCCTTTTGTGACTTAATCACTTCGTGGCGTAGCGCTTTACTGATTTTCTGACGATGATCATGGATGTGCTGATCTGTCAGGTATTGGGTAAAGTCTTTGTTGTCATGAGACACCACGTGGCGAATAACCGAGTTTGGCATGAATCGGTAACATTGGCTGGCCTTGGTGGCCTGAACAACCGGGGTGTGCAGGGTTTCTACATAAAGCGTACCGGCTGGCAGCCTTGGGTCTTTAATTAAGGAGAAGGCGGCATTACCGTAATGATGATCCAGTACCAGATCCATCACGCCTGTGACCATGGGGTGTTCCCAGGTCAGAAAGTGGAAATCCTCTCGCTCAAGTGCGCGCTCGCGATCATAAGTGATCGTAATGGGCTCGTCGCTGACGCCAGGGAAGTGGTCAGTTAGCATTTGTTCGCCCGCTTGAACAACCCAGGTATTTTCTGAGTGGCGTTCCCTGTCTACACCAAAGCAGTTATAGGCCATATCCATAAACTTCTTAGGATCGTCGAATTCAAAATCTTCAATGGTGTGAATGATGTTTAGGGCTTTTTCCGGTTGGCAGGAATTTAATTCCAATAGACGGTCGCGACCATTCTCAATTTTGGCAGTTAATTCTTCGTTATCTTTTGCAGTGTCAACAACCAATGCATCAATGGCCGTAGTGTCCAGTGATACAATACAGTCGTTAATGGCTTCCTGATATTTCTGGATGAGTGCTTCGCCGGTAGCGCAAGATTTTGCAAATGCATTCAAACCTTCGTCGTACCAACGCTTGTAGATTTCCTGGACGCTGTTAGTAAAGAAAGGAACATGGATCTTGATGTCTTCTGTTTGACCGATTCGATCCAGACGACCAATACGCTGTTCCAAAAGATCAGGGTGCGCTGGTAAATCGAACATCACTATGTGGTGCGCAAACTGGAAGTTTCGACCTTCACTGCCGATCTCGGAACAAATCAACATCTGGGCACCGTCTTCCATGTCTGCGAAGTACGCAGCCGAACGGTCTTGTTCAATGATGGTCATGCCTTCGTGAAAGGCTGTGGTGCGGAAGCCTTCACGCAACCGCAGATGCTCTTCAAGTGCAAGGGCTGTTTCAGCGTTGTGACAAATCACTAATAATTTGTCCTTCAGTTCCTTATACAGTGACACCAGGTAATCAATGCGCGGATCAGCCTCGATCCATTCGGAGGCTTCAAGCCCCTGCTCAGGAGTAAGTTTGAATGCGGAGTATATCTCAGGGCGGTCCAGAGCTTGAGGCACAAGAACACGCTGTGGGAAGCCTTTAATGGCTGCACGCGTGTTTCTGAATAACACTCGACCCGTACCATGATGATCAATCAAGTGGTTTATCAGCTTATTGCGGTTTTCTGAAGTGGTTTTTTCGCGAAGCTTTTGTACCAGATCTGCCAGCACAGAGTCGTCAGACATGGCCTGAATCTTATCAAGACTTTCATCTGACACGTTAGATGCATCGATTAATTCGTTAATAGCAGAGGAAACTGCAAAATAACTTTCTTCCTGGCTGATAAACTGTTCAAGATTGTCAAAACGTTGAGGATCAAGCAGATGTAAACGGGCAAAGTGACCTTCAAGTCCCAATTGTTCAGGCGTTGCTGTAAGAAGTAATAATCCTGCAGCTTTTTCCGAAAGCTTTTGAACGTGTTGATATTCCGGGCTGGCTTCTTGTTCTGTCCAGTGAAGATGGTGAGCTTCGTCGACAACCAACAGATCCCAGTCTGCGGACAACGCAGAGTCCAAGATGGTTTCATCGTGCCAAAGTTTATTCGAGATCAAAACCAGCTGATTCTGTTCGAAAGCATTGGGTTCTAATGCTCGCTGTCTGTCGTAGACACTGAAACGCAAATTGAATTTCCTCAGCATTTCAACCAGCCATTGGTGTACCAAGGTGTCGGGAACAGAGATCAGAACACGGCTGGCACGGCCATTCATTAATTGCTGATGGATAATCAGGCCTGCTTCAATGGTTTTACCTAAACCCACTTCGTCTGCTAATAGAACTCGAGGAGCAGGGCGCTGGGCAACATTGTTTGCTATGAAAAACTGATGAGGAGTGAGTGAAATTCGTGGCCCCATCAGGCCGTAGTACGGTGCTTGTTCAAGACGTTCGCGTTCAATAAGACTTTTGTAGCGAAGATGAAACCACTGGCTACTGTCGATATTTCCGGCAGAGAGACGCTCCCAGGGAGCGTTCAAGGCAACTTGATCCCCGATCTCAAGTTCCGGCATCGGACGAGATTGACCGTCGGCATCTTCCACAAAATAGATAAACACACCATTGTTTTCAGTGAACTCTAATACTGTGTATTCGTTGCCGTCACGATCTGAAATTGTGTCACCGATCTTGTATGAAATTCGGGAGAGCGGAGCATTGTTAGCAGCGTACGTGCGACGTTCCTCAGCGGCCGGAAAGAAAATTTCTACCATACGGTGATCAACTTGAGTGATTATTCCTAACCCCAGCTCAAGTTCTGTGGTGCTTAAATACCGTTGACCAACTGAAAAACTCATAAAAACCTCATGCACACATAGAAAATCAGGCGCGCCATTGTAACGACTCACTGAGCGATATCAATGTCACTTTGTAAAGATTTATAGAGAGCCCTGGAAATAATCAGTGGAAAACTAACTGTAGAAGATATATTTTCAATGTTTAGCCGAAATTCTCACTAATTCGTACTTTCGGATGATCTGTTCATGTCATAGCAGATGTGGGCGCTAAAACCTTCACATAGGAACCCCCGGTTGTTAATTCACATTACCCGCAGTTTATTGCCGCACTTGAAGGGGCACGTAAGCCTGGATCATTCTGATAGTGATGCCTTAAGGCGTCATGGTGTCGAAATGAGCGGGCCATGGCATTGGCATGCACATCGATTTCCTTATGCAAACTCTTGCTGCGTGCTGATTTGTCATGATTCGACGGGATTTGTGCTGGCATTACCTGGCCTGGACGAAGGCGATTTCCAGATCATGCCTGACTTGGTTCGGGAAAGTCTGGTTGGCTCTATGGAGGACTTGGGCTTCTCTCCGGCTGAAGCACGACAGGTGTTGTTGCGTTCCGGCCCAGTGCTGTTTGATGATCAATCTGAGAATAGGGTAAAAGAAATGCTCAGTGTTGCCTGGCAGGACATGCACAATGTTTTGGAAGATCGGCCTAATCTGTTGCTGTGGAACCCGTTACGTTTAAATGAATTGATTAATCAGAGAATTATTAAGAAGGACGACAACTGGTGTCGTCCGGATGATTTGTTCAGTCAGTTTGTAGCCCGGTTTGTTTGAACGCTTGCTCGTTGTTAAAAACAGCTAGCTTCCAGAACAATCTGACAATTATTTACTCGATGCCAGACCTTCGAATAAGTATAAGTAATCGCTATAGCCTTTCTCTTGAAGCTGATCCACTGGAATAAATTTGAGTGACGCCGAGTTAATGCAATATCTTAGCCCTGTTGGCGCAGGCCCATCTTCGAAAACATGCCCTAAATGGGAGTCACCAAACTTACTGCGTACTTCCGTTCTCGGGAATACCAGTTTGTAGTCGGTTTTTTCGACTATGAAACTGGAGTCAATTGGTTGATAAAAGCTTGGCCAGCCCGTGCCAGACTTGTATTTGGTGGTTGAAGAAAACAGCGGCTCGCCGGATACGATATCGACATAAATACCGTGTTCCTTGTTATTCCAATATGCATTGTTGAATGGACGTTCTGTGCCTTCGTTCTGAGTGACTTCATACTGAAGTGGAGTCAGTTGTTTTTTCAATTGCTCATCAGAAGGTTTGCGATAAACCTTCTGTTTCATACTGGCAATTTCAGCAATCGTTTTAGGATTTTCCAGGCGATCTTTACCCCACACCTGATCCAGGAACTGATCTCTGCCGGAGCGATAACGATAGTACTTGTATCTTAGCGGATTCGTTTTGTAGTAATCCTGGTGGTAATCTTCTGCAGGCCAGAATTTTGTGAACTGTATCAGCTCGGTTTGTACTGGAGCGTTATATACCATAATGCTTTCCAGTAATTTGATTGAGGCTTTGGCTTGGTTAAGTTGCTGTTCATTATGGTAGAAAATAGCCGGACGATATTGCGGCCCTCGGTCTACAAAAGATCCGTTTGGATCGGTTGGGTCGATCTGGCGCCAAAAGTAATCCAGCAATTCAGAGTAGCTGATGATTTGAGGATCAAAGGTCACCTGAATCACCTCAATGTGGCCGGATTTTCCTGAAGACACTTCTTTGTATGTCGGGTTCTCAACGTGTCCGCCAGCGTAGCCTGAAATGACATCAATAACGCCGTTCAGTTTTTCTACGTCTGACTCGGTACACCAGAAACAGCCACCTGCTAATGTTGCGGTTTGGTATTGGGAGGATTGGGTTACGTTTTTGCGTTCCGTTTCGTCGGCAATCGCCCAGAATGAGCTGGCGAAAAGAATCGTGGCAAAGAATGCCAATGCTTTGTTCATTTTAATTGCTCCTGTTAACCCCTTCGGGTAACTATCATCGAGAAAACG
>JBFHTA010000267.1:0-5530 GCA_041590855.1 Pseudomonadales bacterium | reverse complement strand
TATGGCCACCTGGTTAAATGCCTGGCTGGGCCCGCTGGTATCCAATTATCTAACGCAACTAAGAAAGCAAGTCTCGCCAACGCCATTAGCCATTATGCAATCTTCCGGCGGCACCATCGATGCGTCACAAGCAGCCAACCGCGCAGTGAATCTGCTGTTGTCTGGCCCAGCCGGAGGATTAGCCGCAGTTCGCTCTTTGGCGAATGACATTCAGGAAGAACGGCTATTAACCTTCGACATGGGCGGTACGTCCACCGATGTCGCTGTGATTGATGGTGAGATACGACTGACCAACGATGGTCACATTGGTGATTATCCGGTCGCAGTACCAATGGTCGACATGCACACCATTGGCGCGGGAGGCGGTTCCATTGCCTACCTTGATCAAGGCGGCTTATTACAGGTAGGCCCGGAATCTGCGGGTGCGTATCCTGGCCCGGCCTGTTATGGTCGAGGCGGTGTAAAGCCAACCGTCACAGACGCAAACACAGTGCTTGGCCGTCTTCGCCCTGAAGCCTTTCTGGGTAAACAAATGACACTGGATGTCGACAAAGCCCGCGCCGCTGTTAACACCATTGCAACCCCTTTGGGATTAACCATTGAACAAGCCGCTCTGGGAATTCTTACCATTGCCAATGAGCACATGACCCGAGCACTCAGAAACATTGCCGTGAAACGGGGGGAAGACCCGAGAACCTTCCGGCTGACCTGTTTTGGCGGAGCTGGCGGCCTGCATGTTTGTGACATCGCCGAGTCAATGGCAATCACATCCGCCCTGGTACCTCGTCTCGGAGGGGTTTTATCGGCGTATGGGATGCTGGTTGCACCTCACGAACGTCAACTGTCCAAGACCGTAAACCTGGACTCTTCCCAACTGAACTGGCAAGACATTCATACCTTACTGGACGATCTTGGCACACAAGGCCGCTCACAATTATTGTCCGAAGGTGTCCAAGAGGATCAGCTAGACCTTCAGAGTTCTGCGGATCTCAGGTACCAAGGCCAGTCTTTTACCATTAACTTACCGATCGGGCCGGAAGCGACGTTGATCGATCGCTTTCACCAGGCCCACAAGGCACGATTCGGGCACACCATGTCCCTGGCTGTGGAAGTGGTCACCTTACGAGTCCGAGTCTTTGCATTCACACATCACATCCAGATGCCCAAGCTTACAGAATCGGCAGATACGGCTCCAATCCCGGAGGGGTTGGTCGATTTAGTGGAGATCTCTGAGCAGGTACCACGTTATCAACGTGAAAGCCTGGCCGCCGGCGCTGTTATTCAGGGACCAGCATTGATCAGCGAGCAAGTGTCCACCACGTTAATCAAACCCGGTTGGACCGCCACCGTCTCTGCGCACGGTCATCTGCTATTGGAACAGGATCAATAAGGCACCTTATGACAGACCTAATCATCTACAGTCTGGACTTATTCGGGGTCGCTGTACTGGCCATTTCGGGCACGCTGGCCGCTCGAGGCAAAGGCATCGACTTGTTTGGGGTGATTGTACTGGCGTTTGTGACGTCAGTGGGTGGTGGCACCTTCCGGGATTTGGTCTTAGGAAACACGCCGGTCTTCTGGATACGCGATAACACCTATGTGTTTGTGGTATTAGCGTCGGTCTTAATCACCGTCCTCTTCACCCATCACATTCATCGCAAGCGGCAGTGGTTACTGTACATGGACGCCATTGGTCTGGCGACCTTCAACCTGATCGGCATTCAGGTAGCCCAATCACTGGATGTCAGCCCGACCATCTGCATTATCATGGGGGTAATGACAGGAACGGTCGGAGGAATGATTCGGGACGTCCTGACCAATGACATCCCGTTAATACTGCGGGAAGAACTTTACGCCATTACAGCCATCGCAGGTGGTGTGTGCTACTTCCTCACAGAACCGTTGCTCAGTCACGGCTGGCTGACCGAAGAATGGCGCATTCTGCTAACGTTTGCCGTCACCTTTGGATTCCGGGTGATTGCCATTCGTAAGCATCTGAGTTTACCGACCTTTTCAGCAAAGCATTGATCATCAATGCCCAGCTTTCACAACTGGGGCCGATACTCACAACAAACGGCTCGCCCTCAACAGGTGAGCCGTTTTCTTTCGTTGCAGAATTACATACTTTGCGCCTGAACGTAATGCACAACGCCATCCAGGAACATCTGAACCGACACCATTACCAGAATCATCCCCATCAGGCGCTCAATCGCCAGCAAACCGCGTTGTTTTAGTAGTTTAAACAAAGGTTTCGACGCCAATAGAATGATCGACGTCAGCAGCCAGGCACAGAATAAGGCCAACGCCCACTCCAATTGACGTTCAGGTTCGTTATTTACAAACAGAATCAGCATCGCCAAGATCGACGGCCCCGCAATCATCGGCGTCGCCAATGGCACAATGAAAGGTTCACCTTCCGGCTGTGCCCCCATAACACCGCCACGCCCAGGGAAGATCATGCGGATAGCAATGATAAAGAGAATGATCCCGCCAGCAATACTTACTGACTCCTGCTTCAGGCTTAAGGCATTAAGAATTGCCTGACCTGCGAACAGGAACAGCATCATAATCGCCAATGCGATCAAGAGTTCACGACGCAACACCGCCGAACGACGTTCTTCCGGTACCGCCTTCAATACCGACATGAACACAGGCAAGTTACCGAGCGGGTCCATAATCAGAAACAGCATCAAGAACGCGTTTAGAAAGTCCATAGTTACCTCAATCATTTAATGTTCAGAACAATCACTCAAGAGCCATTATTCAAGAACAGTTTTCACGATGAACAATAATGACAAAAGCCTCTGTTGATCAAACAGAGGCCTGATAAATTTTATACCGAAACGAAAAAACCCGGCATAAAGCCGGGTTCTCGCTGGAAGCAGAAATCTTACTTGATTTTAGCTTCTTTATAGATCACGTGCTTACGAACAACAGGATCGTACTTTTTAAACTCCAACTTGTCTGGAGTGTTACGCTTGTTCTTGTCCGTAGTGTAGAAGTGACCAGTACCAGCAGATGAAACTAACTTGATTTTATCACGCATGGTTCAGGCTCCTTAAATTTTTTCGCCGCGAGCGCGAAGGTCAGCAAGTACAGCCTCGATGCCCTTCTTATCGATGATACGCATGCCCTTAGTAGAGACACGTAGCTTAACGAAACGTTTCTCACCTTCAACCCAGAAACGGTGCGTTTGCAGGTTTGGCAAGAAACGACGCTTGGTTTTGTTGTTTGCGTGTGAAACGTTGTTACCAGTGACTGGACGCTTACCAGTTACTTGACAAACCCTAGACATTGTTTCGCCTCCAACGAATTAAATTCGTCGTAAAAAATTCTGTTAACTAATGATGCCTTGTATATCTAATTACGTCGGAAAGACATAATTAACAGGATATTTTTGGCACCGGCATAAATCGAGCGGGCATTTATACCAGAGGCATACATCAATAGCAAGTTTTATTGCATATTTACTATACAAGCGGCCGTTATTTACCCATTTTTGAGGGGTTTTTCCAACTTACCGATTTAAAGATGATTTAAAGTAACCCTCGCTCAGCAAAGCTCGTCACCTCTAGATCGCCCACCACAAAATGATCTAACACCCGAATGTCTACCAACGCCAAGGCTTTGATTAAATGCTGGGTAATCTGCTGATCCGATTGGCTGGGCTCTGCCACTCCACTGGGATGATTATGCGCGAAAATGATCGCACTGGCAGACAACTCCAATGCACGCCGAACCACCTCACGAGGGTATACACTGGCAGCATTGATAGTACCCCAGAACAACCGTTCAAACGAAATGACCCTGTGCTGGTTGTCCAGAAAGACGCAGGCAAACACCTCCCGTACTTCGTCTCTCAGTTCACAGGCAATCATCGCCTTCGATTGTGCAGGCGATGTTAGCGCCAATCCCCGCTTCAACTCCGTGTGCAAGACCCGTTTACTCATCTCCATCACAGCTTGAAGTTGCACATATTTTGCCTGACCCAAGCCGTGCGACTGACAGAAGCGGTGTTGAGATGCCTTAATCAGTGCGCGTAAATCACCGAACTCACTCAGCAGTTCACGCGCCAGATCCAACGCGGTTTTCCCCTTAACGCCTGTTCTCAGAAAGATCGCTAACAACTCAGCATCGGACAGGGCATTAGCCCCTCGCTCAATCAGTTTCTCCCTGGGGCGCTCCGCCTCAGGCCAATGACAAATGGCCATCTGAATCCCTCCTTTGAAAGTAATGTAGCCTGAAAACAACCTAATGAAGCTGTTGAAGTACCAGTCGAACCACCCAATGACTATCGGCTCATAGTCTGAATTTGCCGTCAGCCGTGCTATATTCTGCTTTTTTCAGATGACCAAAGGCGGATTACACGAATGAACTCAGGCAATCTTCTGTCTCGTTTGCAAAACAAGCGCATTCTGCTGGGCATTACTGGCGGTATTGCTGCTTATAAATGCGCAGAACTGGTTCGCCATTACAAAAAGGCAGGCGCAGAGGTTCATGTGGTGATGACCCGCTCCGCTCAGGAGTTTGTGACCCCCCTGACATTACAGGCGCTTTCTGGTAATCCGGTACACACCAGTTTATTAGACCCGGAAGCAGAAGCCGGTATGGGACACATCGAATTGGCTCGTTGGGCTGATCTGATGGTGATTGCCCCCGCAACGGCTAATTTCCTGGCTACTTTGGCCCAAGGCAAAGGCGACGATTTACTCAGCACCATTTGCCTTGCAACCAATGCCCCGATTGCACTTGCACCAGCCATGAATCAACAGATGTGGTTCAGCCCGGCAACACAAAACAATATGAACCAGCTCAAAGCCATGTTCGATCCTGACCGTTTGTTATGGATGGGACCCGCCGAAGGCGAGCAGGCATGCGGTGACGTCGGGCCAGGTCGAATGCTGGAACCGGAACAGATCCTTGAGCTCAGTGCGGCTTTCTTTAAAGAAGGAGCATTCACCGGAAAACACGTGGTCATTACGGCAGGACCAACCCAGGAAGCCATCGACCCGGTGCGTTACATCTCCAACCACAGTTCAGGCAAGATGGGTTACGCCTTGGCTCAGGCAGCGGCAGAGCAGGGCGCTCGTGTGACTCTGATTTCAGGCCCGACCAACCTACCGTGTCCGGATCGTGTAGAGCGAGTAGACGTAAAGAGTGCCGAGCAAATGTTAGAAGCCAGCCTACAGCGCATTACAGACACCGATGTATTCATCGCCTCGGCCGCCGTTGCCGACTATCGCCCATCTGAGATCGCAGAACACAAGATCAAAAAAGTCGATGGTGAAGACCAGATGATCATTAAACTGGTCAAGAACCCTGATATCGTTGCGACCGTTGCCCAACACCCTCAACGGCCTTTTACGGTGGGCTTTGCTGCAGAAACCCGCGACGTCGCAAATTATGCGCAAGCGAAATTAACACGTAAACGTCTTGATATGATTGTTGCCAACGACGTCTCCAACACCCAAATCGGCTTCAACAGCGACAACAATGCCGCCACAGTTTTCTGGCCGGGGGGTCAGCATAC
>JBFHTA010000266.1:0-5541 GCA_041590855.1 Pseudomonadales bacterium | reverse complement strand
TGACGGAAGCTCCGGTTATGGTAGAGGACACTTCAATATCAAACTCAAAATAATTGGTTTCAGGTACGGAATCCGCTGTTAATGAATATCCGTCAATAACGTGCGAATATGTGCAACGAATATTCAGAACGGACACTTCCAGGTCATCCCGGTAGTACCTGTCATCAGTGATTTCATAAATTGTTCCTAAATGTTGTTCATCGGCTGCGTTCTGAAATTCATCCAAACTGTTTAACAGACGTTCAATAACTTCCAGCGCTAACTGTTCTGCTTCCATAACATTGATTTGGTTACGGACAATTTGTTGATTGACGTTATTCACATTCATCATGGCCACAGCAGAGATGGATAAAACCAAAACCATGACCAAAGAGAGTAATAACACAGCCCCACTCTGATGATGTTGGGTACAAGGTGAGCTCATCATTAAGTCTCCCTTTTCATTGCAATGTTATTGACCCGCGCCAAGTTCATGAAGACGCGGCGTTTGTAGTTCTCACCCAGTGTGGAGCCATTCAAGAAACCGAAGCGACCCATATCATATAGATCAGTATCTTGCAGATCGTTGGACTTGTCGTTTGATCTGACAAGAGCATAGAACTTAACCGCTACCGTATTTTGCAATTCTTCATCAGTCGGGGCTGTCACAAATGCATCGTCAGCACCTACAGCGGTTTCATTGGGTATGCCATTACCGGACCGATCTACTCCGAATTCAAATTGCAGTTGTTCAATGCCTTCTGAAATAACTACGCTTACAAACTCACCTTCGTGCAATTCCAAGCGTTTTAGTGTTGGACTGTCGGTCGCGGATGAGCTTCCACAATCAGTTTCACGGCAGGGACTAACGTAATAGATATGCACAAGAAATTGTCGAATTTCTTCCGTTTCCACTTTGTTGCTGAAGGGATAGAGGCTTGCGTCTGTGGTTTTCTGAACTATGTAGTCGGTATAAGTCGCCTGCATATTGTATTCATCAGGCAGTGCAGCAGAGTCCAGTACCGCAGAGCTGGCTCTGCGAATAACAATCACATCAGTATTAGGAACAACTCGTAGATCGCAAGTTGTTAAACTGGCGAGTGCTGCAGTCGTTGTGTCGTTATAGATTTGAAGTGGGAAGGCGACACTGTCATTGAATTTAGATGTATCACAAGGGTCGGGGGGGGTACCGCCTGTGGGTATGTCACTTAACGCACCATAAAACCCAGCATTGGCGAGATCATCTTTCAGTATGGAATTGAGGAAGCGACCGTTTTCTGTGAGTTCAATGGCTTTCATTCCTTCACGGTTCATCTCATTGCTGGTGATGACTGTTGTCATGATTGCCAAACTGAGCGTCATCCCTAATGCTGAGCCTATCATTAACTCAATCAGTGTAAGACCTTTTTGATTTGAGATGTTGATCATGTCAGTCACCGTTAATTTGTAAGATCTGCGAATGCCACTGTGTAGCTGAGTACACGGCGGGTTTCTGCGGTATAAAGGGTAATTGCACAGGGATCTGTAGAATCTACAGTGTCAACCAAACCTTGCCAGACAACTGAGACAGTCAGGTCGCCTGTGGCTGCATCTTCAGAGACACAGCCTCGGGCATTCAACAATGCACCGCCTTGATTTTCGCCTTTCAGGAGAGTGTCCCAAAAGTTTAAATCGTCGTTCGCTTGGGCTTGGGTTTCTTGAGTACCAAAAGCGTTACAGGCAAAGCTACCTGAAGTTCCTGTACCTGCATAAGGGCTTGCATGTACCCCTCCAATTGTCACGTAACAGCCTTTAGCGTCTCTATTGGTATTAATGGCTTCAACCATATAGTTGAGAAGTCGGCTGGCTTGTTCTCTTTGATCCAGCTCAACGTTCATTTGAACCCCCCGGTTTTGCATACCTAGAAAGCCAAGAATTCCGATAGCAAAAATCAAAAGAGCCACCAGACTTTCTATCAGGCTAAAACCTTTAGATAAGATAAATCTGGACGTTTTGGGTATATGAAGTACCTGGATCATGGTGCGCAGTCTCCCTCTGTCGTTATCTTTGGAAAACCAGTGGCATTAACACCAATGACACGTTTAGTGACAAACGAGCTTTGATTTGAATCACATATTTCTATTGTAAAGTTTGCCCCAAAAGGAATTCTCCCTTGTCGGTTATAGGCTACTTGGGCTGCCAAACCAGAAATTAATACTGGTCGGTCATTTTGAAAGACATAAATACAATCATCAGGAGGCACAGCGACAGCGCAGTTAGTGTATGAGCGACCTGCACTGGTTGAGATAATCCAGCCATCACCATAGCCCCCCGCAGCGGGCGTAACAAAGGCGTTACTGTTTCGTTTTACTGCTTCACTTCTAGCCATCATGAAGGAGGCTTGTAATTGATGAGCGATCAAACGGACATCTTCATTAGGGGTGTAGTAGCGCATTGCTGAGTATCCTCCAGTAAGAAGAATGCCTAGTACAGCAAGAGATATCATTAGCTCAACTAGAGTAAATCCCGAGCATGAAACCTGACCTGAAGGTTGATGATTATTGTTAGTCATATTTCTCACCACTTATCTGCAGGTGTTTTGACGCCCAGATGATTTAAGGTTAGGTTGCCGTCGCCAGACATAACCCCTGTTGCTAGTGGCGTTGCAGTAATGAGATAACTAGGGGCTGACGTAGCTGGACCTATGGAAATAGTTACTGTGTAGTTGGCGGTCACATCAGTAGAAGGCGTGATATTTAAGTCCGCAATGACATCTGTATATGCTCTGTTATCTTGTAAAAAGTTGGCTTCCTGGCTAGCTAGTTCCATCATGTAGCTTTGTACTGCATTGCGTTTTCCATCTCTAACAAAGTCCTGATAGCTTGGATAAGCAATAAACCCAAGAACACCTACAATGGCTGTAACTACCAGTAATTCAATCAAAGAGAACCCGTTCATGTTTCTTTGGTTCATGGGATATGTCCTTCACAGTCAGAGGTCGCTTTCTTAAACTTGAGTATAAAAAAATATCCAGTTGAATGAAATTTGATCGGCCAGATGATTTGCGGGTCAGTAGATGAGAGGTATAAAAAACGGTTTTTTCGGTCGACTGTTGACTTAACAAGAAAGGATCGTTCTGTTAATGGAATGAAACCAGGGTGATAAGTAATATTTGTTGACTGTTTGGTTTAAAAATACAGTGCTTTCAAATGGTTATAGAAATGAAAATGCGTTTTATTCACTAGAAACCAGCCAGTAATCCTCTTTGTCTGTGTTCGGTTTTTTGGGGCGTATTCGTTGAACATGAACGTCTTCTATATAGAACTGATGTTCTTTTTTTAGGCCGGTAGCAATGGCCCTGACATACTGCAACTCTCCATAGAATTCAATTTGAGTATCACCTGACAACATCATAGTAGGACTGCTGTCCGGAGTTCTTTCATCAACGACCAGTGCAAACTCACCTTTTGAGTCTTGATAGGCCAGTAGTAATGCGACCGGTTTATTGGGTGGGTTTCTAAACGATAACCAGGCTGCAGTATGGAATTGGCGGATCTGTTTTTGTTTGGGGTTGACCGGAGGTTTTTTAGGTTGAGCCCTGGTTTTACTGCGAAGTAATTTGAAAAAGTTGAGGCGGGAAGAGTGATCAAGCGGGTCGTCACATTTAGGTGTGTCCAAGAACTCAGACTGAGGAACGTCAAGTAATAACGTTGTTTCTCGTAAGAAGCGAACCGGAATGCTTTTACTCATAGGGCACCCTGGAAACTGATAATAGATCAGGCATCCCTGGCGATTTACATCCTAAATGCATTCTAATTGTAGGATACTTCTTGCGGTTATCTGCCCGGGAAGGGCAGATTTCCGATGAAATAACAGACCAAGCAGGGGATTAACAGGAGTTGAGTGTTAAGCCCTGTTTAGCATAGGGGTCTCGAACTTATTATACCTTGAACTGGCCCAGTTGGTTTCGAATTTCCTGAGTGAGGTCAGCGAGTCGAATACAGGATTCTTCCGTATTTTTAGCACCGTTTGCCGCTTCATCGGCAATTTCGGCGATGCGGGTGACACTGTTACCAATTTCTTCAGACACAGCGGTTTGCTCTTCAGACGCACTGGCAATTTGAGTGCTCATGTCGTTGATAGTGGAAACTGCGCTGACAATACCTGCTAACGATTCTTCGGTTTTGTTGACTTCAACTACTGTGCTTTCGCCTTTGGCTTTACTGCTTTCCATAACGGATACCGCACTTTGAGCTCCACTTTGCAGCTTATCAATCATTTGCTGAATTTCTTCGGTAGTGGACTGTGTTCGGCTGGCCAGCGTACGGACTTCATCAGCAACCACTGCGAAACCTCGGCCTTGTTCTCCGGCCCGTGCGGCTTCAATGGCGGCGTTCAGAGCGAGTAAATTGGTTTGTTCTGCGATGCTCTGAATCACATCCACCATCGAGGTAATATTGGCAACGTCATTTTCAAGGTTGTTGATTACTTTGGCACCGGTATCAATTTCTTCAGCCAGATGACCAATGGCATCAATGGATGCGGATACGACACTCTTGGCCAGTAAGGCTTCGTCGTTGGCGTGGTGAGCAGCTTCGGCGGCTTCTGAGGTATTTTGAGAGATGTTATGTGCGGTTGCACTCATTTCATTAATGGCAGCCGCGACTTGTTCGGTTTCTTTGGATTGAGCCTGAACTCCGGAATTGGTGGTCTGAGCTACTTCCAGCAAATCCTGTGTGAGTTCCGACATTCGATTCATCGAGCCAACCACTTGCTGTACTAGCTGCTGAATTTTGTCGACAAACAGATTGAAGTGATTAGCGACCACGCCTACTTCGTCTTTACGGTCAGCACGCAAGCGACGGGTCAGATCACCTTCCCCTTGAGAGATATCGCTCAGGGCATTGCCAATTTCGGCTAATGGACGAATAACGATTAAACGCATTAAAAACGTAATGGTTGCTACCAGAAGAACCACCATCACGACCAGCTGAATCAGAGTTCTACGAAGCGATTCGGATAGCAGTTTTTCAATGGCACTTTCATCAATTAAAACCACTACTTTTCCGACTTTGCTGACGGAGCCCGAATCATCGAATTCTAGAACGCTTTGCTTGGTCAATCCTACGTCCTGGGGCATCTTGTTTACTTCAACGGTTTTATCGAATTCGTTGGTCATCCTACCTAAAATCAACTCTTTGGTGTCGTAAACAAAAACACCTTTGACTTCACTGGCGCTTACCTCAGACTCAACAATGCTCACCATTTGGTCGGTTTCAAAGTTCCAAAGGGTCGGTGGCAAGCTTTGTTTCAATCGGCCAATGACCGCATTCGTCTGTTTATCAAGACTGGCACGCAAGGCATTACCTGTTTGGGTTTGGTTATAGGCGCCAAAAGCGACCAGTAAGGTGATTACTAGCGCACTGGCAAGAAGATTAAAGCGTAAACTGATCGAATTTTTCACAGATGACCTCGGGTGCAACTTTGTTACAGGTTAATTCTTGGTTTTGAAAGCCCCGAACCAAGCAAGGGCACTTTCCAAAATCCTGTGTCTTGAATAATCGACTGTTAGCAGAATAACTT
>JBFHTA010000265.1:0-5563 GCA_041590855.1 Pseudomonadales bacterium | reverse complement strand
GGCTATCCCGATGCTTGCTGACGTTACCCAATCCCGATTTTTCACGAAAAATGGCGTGGCGATTTTTTCAGTCAGCATGGTAGCAACCGATTGAGCGCTCAATCTCGCCTCTTCCAGATCAGACGACAGTTCGGGCAGAATCACCAGAAATTCATCGCCCCCTAATCGGGCAACGGTATCCACTGCCCGGAGTGCACTTTTTAATTGCTCAGCCACATGTTGTAAAACCTGATCGCCCACCGCATGCCCGAAGGAGTCGTTCACCGCCTTAAAGTTGTCCAGATCAATAAACAACAAAGCCCCTGTGGTTTCATGTCGCTCTGCCCGCCGCATTTCCAGATCCAGGCGATCCAACAACAGGTTTCGGTTGGGCAAGCCGGTCAAGGCATCATAAAACGCCAGCTCAATGACTTTCTCTTCAGCTTGTTTGCGGGCCGTAATGTCCACCATGATGGACAGCACAGCTTGTTGTCCAAAATAGGTAAAGGGCACCAAAGAAGTTTGAAAGTAATGCAAATTACTCTCGTGATCAGTCAAACAAAGGTCGGCAATAAAATAGTCCTTACCGGTCTTCAGTACGTTACGATCTGCGATTTCCAGTTCCTGGCTTTGGTCCTCATTGATACTGCGGTGAAGCACAAACTGGCTGAGATCTTCCATTTTCTCGGCATCCATGCCATAAAAATCCGCCAATGAGGCATTCACAAACAGAAAACACCCATTAGCGTCGCGTGCGCAAATCGGATGAGGCACGTTATCAATGATCTGGCGGGTCTGATGAAGACTGTCTGAAAGCCGTAATTCGGCGTGGTCACGCTGCTTGATGTTCTCTTCCACGCTCTCAAAGAATTCGTTGGTGATTCCGGCAATCACTCCCAGCTCATCCTTACGATTAACCAGCTCCCTGGATAGACGCGTTCCTGACGGGTTGATCGGATTCACCTTACGTAACACCTGAGCAACACGATGCATGGGACTAGCTAACACAGCATAGAACACATAGAAGAGAATCAGCGCCAACAGCATGTTGCGCACTATTCCACTGGTCACCACATACACAAATCGTTGATAGAAAGGCGCTAACGCCACATCCCAATCAATGGATAACACCAGTTGCCCGTAACGCCCACCGCTGACATCTCCGGATGCTGAACCGAACTCAAGTTTTTTGATGTAATCTTGCGGATCTTTTACCAGCCAGGCGGTTAATGCAGACGGCTCAGGTTGCTCGCTATCCGGACGGACAGCCCGAGCCAGGTGGGCTCCGAGATCGTCAATGATTTCAGCGCTTTGAATAAATTGATAATGCATCAGGCCATTTACTACTTCTCTGGCCAGGTTATCATCCAGGGTTCTGACCGCGCGTGATGCCGAGCCATAGGAAACTTCCACCATTTGCTCAACAGCGTGATCCAGGCTGGCCTCATGTTCCTGAAAATCCAGATACACCTGCAAAGAACTGAGAAGAAGCCCTACCAGGAAAGCAATGACCACAGTCACTTTTGCTAACTTGGTAGAAATTTTATGTTGAAAAGCTACATGCATTTTACTCACAAGCTCTCATGCTGTGGGAACCTCTAAATCCTTTTAAAGCGAAATAACCTCCGAACAGACCCACTCCTGCCAATACAGCAAGAGGTCGTTCAGAGGTTGCTAAATAAATACCGTCGATTAAATCAGATAACGGCACTTACCCTATGTGAGTATAGAAGGCAGGGGTTGCCAGCAGGGGTATCAAAGTCTTTATCCGTTGTAAGAAATTAACCACTCCTGCTGAAATGTCCCTGTTTAGAACGTCTATCCTAAGGCTTAACGTGAGGAATAAAGTTACAAGGGCGATGACGATTGTCCAGTTGCTCTTTCAGAATGCGTGTCCAGGCCGTCCGGCAGGCATTGGTAGAGCCCGGCATACAGAAAATCGCTGTGCCATTGGCAAAACCGGCCAACGCTCGTGATTGCACCGTTGAAGTTCCAATTTCTTCATAAGAGACATGACGGAACAGCTCACCAAAGCCTTCAATTTCACGATCAAACAAGGGACGCATGGCTTCCGGTGTTGTGTCTCTGCCGGTAAAGCCGGTGCCTCCAGTGATCAACACCACTTGAACTTCTGTTGAGGCAATCCATTGCGATACCACTGCACGCATCAGATACACATCATCAATAATCAACTGACGATCCACTAACTGATGCCCTTCTTCCGTTAATGAGTCGACTAAATATTGACCCGAAGTATCCTCTTCCAGAGTGCGCGTGTCAGAAACCGTCAGCACCGCAATGCGGGCTGCTTTAAATTCTTTTGGAGTCTTATGTGCCATATTCTTTCGCCTACCTTCACCTTGATCGCAAAAAGCCGCCCGGTGAAGGCGGCTTTTCCTCGTTTACTTCCTAATGCCGGAAAGTGTACCTCTAACGCTTACCAGCCTTCAACGCCCTTCATATCAGGCAGGTGGTGCGCAATCCCTTTGTGACAATCGATACAGGTCTTCTCGCCACTGGCCAGGGCTGTGGAGTGTTGGTCCATAGCGCGCTTGCTCTGACGGGTAAAATCCATGTATTCGAAGTTATGACAGTTTCGGCATTCCAGCGAGTCATTGGCTTTCAAGCGACGCCATTCGTTCTCTGCCAAACGACGACGATTAGCTTCAAACTTCTCTCGCGTATCAATGGTACCGAAAATCTTGCCCCACACTTCTTTCGACGCTTGCATTTTACGTGCAATCTTGTCGGTCCAGTTGTGTGGTACATGGCAGTCAGAACACTTGGCACGTACCCCGGAACGATTGGAAAAGTGGATAGTGGTTTTAAGCTCTGCATACACGTTGTCACGCATTTCATGACAACCGGTACAGAAGGCTTCGGTATTGGTGGCTTCCAGGGCGGTATTAAACGCACCCCAGAAGATAATGCCGGCAATGAAACCACCCAGTGTCAAAAACCCCAGACTGTAATGGACGCTCGGTTTTCTGAGAACCCTGAGGTATTTCTTTATTGTGCCCATATCACACGCTCCTCAGTTACTTCTTCTCACCAATGATTTTGTAAACATCCTGGAACTCGTTTTCCACCAGCGGCTTGCTATCAAGCTGAACAACGTGACACTGGTTACAGAAATAACGTCGCGGAGAGATTTCTGCCAGGAAGTTACCATCGCGGTTCATGTAGTGGGTCACACTCACCATTGGGGCTTGTGAATCTTCTGTCCGGTCCCGTGCGTGACACGACATACACTTATTAGCGTTTTTATTAACCGGATAGTTATCCACCTTGTGTGGAATGGTTGGCGGTGCCATCGGATAATCACGCTTACGCTTGATGTCCTCGTTCATCACCTTACCCATCATAGGTGCGGTTTCTTCTTTGTTTAAATCCACTTCTCCACGCAGAGTCGAGATGTACGTCTCACCCGCCATCACCGGAGCAGCCAACATTGACATTACCAAGGCAACAGACGCTGCCATGGCAAGGATTGCTTTTTTAACCATTAAAGTCTTAATCAACTTAGCCATGATCCTTCTCCTTATGCCTTAACAATTTTCACAGCACATTTCTTAAAGTCTGTTTGCTTGGAGATCGGGTCCGTTGCATCGAGCGTGACCTTATTGATCAACTGAGACGCATCAAACCAAGGAACAAACACTAAGCCCACTGGCGGTTTGTTACGACCACGTGTTTCAACACGCGTACGCATTTCACCACGACGGGAAATCACCTTGATTTCATCACCACGGCGCAAGCCGCGCTTCTTGGCATCTTCCGGATGCATGTAACACACCGCATTCGGAACGGCTTTATAGAGCTCAGGAACACGTTGTGTCATAGAACCTGAATGCCAATGCTCAAGCACACGGCCAGTGGATAACCAAAGATCGTATTCTGCATCCGGAGATTCTGCAGGTGGCTCATAAGGCAGAGCAAAAATCACCGCTTTGTTATCAGGCTTACCATAGAACTGGTAGCCAGTGCCTTTTTCTACATAAGGGTCAGAGCCTTCCTTGAAGCGCCACTGGGTTTCCTTACCATCCACCACTGGCCATCTCAAGCCACGAACCTGGTGATACGTCTCGAACGGAGCCAAATCATGTGCTTTACCGCGACCGAAGGCTGCGTATTCCTCGAACAAACCTTTCTGAACATAGAAACCAAAAGCTTCCGATTCATCATTCCCATGTTCTTTGCTTTCTTGAGATAGCGGGTATTTATTAACATTTCCATTCGCGTAAAGCACATCGAACAAGGTTTTTCCTTTGTAAGATGGGTTCTTCGCCAGAATGTCAGCAGGCCATACTTCATCAGTGGTGAAACGCTTGGAGAACTCCATCAGCTGCCACAAGTCGGACATCGCATCACCTGGTGCCTTGACCAGTTTGTACCAGAACTGGGTACGACGCTCTGCGTTACCGTAAGCCCCTTCTTTTTCTACCCACATTGCAGACGGCAGGACAAGGTCGGCCGCCTGAGCGGTTACAGTTGGGTACGCATCCGATACAACAATGAAGTTATCCGGATTACGGTATGCCGGTAGAGTCTCTTCATTAATATTGGCTGCAGCTTGCAGGTTGTTATTCACCTGAATCCAGTACGCATTGATCTTACCGTCTTTCAGGTTTCTAGATTGCAATACCGCATGCGCCCCTGGTTTTGCAGGAATAATGTCTTTCGGAAGCTTCCAGATTTTCTCAGCAATTGCACGGTGCTTAGGATTCTTAACCACCATGTCTGCAGGCAGACGGTGTGAGAAAGTACCTACTTCACGAGCGGTACCACACGCCGAAGGCTGACCAGTCAATGAGAATGGGCTGTTACCCGGTGTTGCAATCTTACCTGTCAACAAGTGGATGTTATAAAGCAGGTTATTCACCCACACACCGCGAGTATGCTGGTTAGTACCCATCGTCCAGAAAGAGGTTACTTTAGTCTGAGGATCGGCATACAGCTTGGCAAGTTCAATCAGCTTGTCTTCAGAAACCCCTGAAATCTCGCTGGCTTTCTCTACCGTGTATTCGCTAACGAATGCTTTATATTCGTCGAATGACATTGGAGAAGAGCCACCGGCTTTGTCTGCGTTCTTAGCTTGCTGTTGAAGCGGATGCTCAGGGCGTAAACCATAACCGATGTCGGTGTTGCCACGGCGGAAGTTGGTATGTTTCTTAACGAAGTCTTCGTTTACCGCACCATTCTGAATAATGTAGTTTGCAATGAAGTTCAACATTGCCAAATCAGCATGAGGGTTAAAGACAACCGGAAGATCAGCCAAGTCAAAGCTGCGATGTTCAAAGGTAGAAAGAACGGCCACTTTAACGTGCGGAGCACTTAAACGACGGTCGGTTACTCGAGTCCAAAGAATCGGGTGCATCTCTGCCATGTTGGAACCCCACAGAACGAACGCATCAGCGTGTTCCATGTCGTCATAACATCCCATTGGCTCATCAATACCGAAGGTACGCATGAAGCCACCTACCGCCGATGCCATACAGTGACGTGCGTTAGGGTCAATGTTGTTCGAAAGGAAACCGGCTTTCATTAATTTCGAAGCTGCGTAACCTTCCCAAACCGTCCACTG
>JBFHTA010000264.1:0-5574 GCA_041590855.1 Pseudomonadales bacterium | reverse complement strand
ATTGAAGCCATCGAATCCCGTCAGGAACTCTACGGCGTTGCGGAAAACCTGTTCTTTGGTTTGAGCTTAGGTTCCGTACTGTTACTTGCTGCCATTGGCTTAGCCATTACCTTTGGTGTAATGGGCGTAATCAACATGGCCCATGGCGAGATGATGATGCTGGGCGCCTATACCACCTTCGCCATTCAATGGCTGTTTCCGAACTTCATTGATTATTCCTTATTCATTGCCATTCCTGCTGCCTTCCTGGTATCCGGTTTGGTGGGCATTCTGATTGAACGTACGGTGATTCGTCACCTCTACGGTCGCCCACTGGAAACCCTGTTGGCCACTTTCGGTATCAGCTTAATTCTGCAGCAAGCCATTCGTACTTTGGTATCACCACTGAACCAAAGCGTTGAAAACCCAAGCTGGATGAGTGGTTCTCTGGAAATCACCGAATCCTTCGCGCTGACCTACAACCGCCTCTACATCATCATCTTCAGTGTGATTATTTTCTTCGCCTTGATGATGCTATTGAAGAAGAGCTTGTTCGGTCTACAAATGCGTGCCGTGACTCAGAACCGCGCGATGGCGAACTCCATGGGCATTCGTTCCAGCTGGGTCGATGCACTGACCTTCGGTTTAGGTTCAGGGGTTGCCGGAATCGCAGGTGTGGCACTGTCTCAAATCACCAACGTGGGTCCAAACCTCGGCCAGAACTACATCATCGACTCCTTCATGGTCGTGGTGTTCGGCGGTGTGGGTAACCTGTGGGGCACCTTGGTTGCGGCCATGGGCTTAGGCGTGGTCAACAAACTGATCGAGCCTTGGGCTGGTGCTGTAATCGCCAAGATCATCGTTCTGGTATTCATCATTCTATTTATTCAGCGTCGCCCGCGTGGTCTGTTCGCGCTGAAAGGCCGAGCAGTGGAGGGTTAAGCTATGAATAAAGATTCCTTCTTAATGAAAGATAAGGCTGGCCTAAGAATGCTCTCCATTCTGGGCGCCGCCTTAGTCATCATCACCTTTTTAAACCAAGCGGTTCCAGAGGGTAACCCTCTGCACATGAGCACCTACACGGTGACACTGTTTGGTAAGTACTTGTGTTATGCCCTTCTCGCTTTAGCCGTGGATTTGATCTGGGGCTATTGCGGAATTCTGTCACTCGGCCATGGTGCCTTCTTCGCTCTGGGCGGTTATGCCATGGGCATGTATTTAATGCGTCAGATTGGTGATCGCGGTGTGTATGGTAATGCCGAACTGCCGGACTTCATGGTGTTTCTGAATTGGCAGGAACTGCCTTGGTACTGGCAAGGTTTCGATATGTTCTGGTTCGCCATGTTGTGGGTATTGCTGGCACCCGGGATTCTCGCCTTTGTGTTCGGTTGGTTGGCCTTCCGCTCTCGTGTAACGGGCGTGTATCTGTCGATCATCACCCAAGCCTTAACCTATGCCTTAATGCTGGCCTTCTTCCAGAACGACATGGGCTTTGGTGGCAACAACGGCTTGACCGACTTTAAAGACATCCTTGGTTTTGATCTGCAATCCGATCAGACCCGTATTGGCCTCTTCCTCTGCTCCGGCATCGCCTTGGCCTTGGGTTATATTTTATGTCGCTGGATCGTGTCGTCTCGCTTGGGTCGTGTGTTAGTGGCAGTTCGTGATACCGAAAGCCGAACGCGCTTCCTGGGCTATCGTGTGGAACATTACAAGTTGGTGGTCTTCGTATTATCGGCCATGTTAGCGGGTATCGCGGGGGCCTTGTACGTGCCGCAAGTAGGCATCATCAATCCGGGCGAATTCTCCCCTATTAACTCCATTGAATTAGTGATCTGGGTGGCCATGGGCGGACGCGGCACACTATACGGTGCCATCATCGGAGCCATTCTGGTGAACTACGCCAAGACCTGGTTTACCGGCGTACTACCCGATGCCTGGTTATTCATGCTTGGCGCGCTGTTTGTAGTAACGACGCTGTACCTTCCAAAAGGCATCGCTGGTTTGTATACGCAAATCAAGCAACGTCAGGCTGAGAAAAAAGCGACGTCCGGTAATGATTCAGCATCCAAACCGGACCCCACCAGCAAGTCAGCAACACAAACCACCGAATTAGTAGAGGAGGTGTAACATGGTCGATAAGCATATTCCTAACGACACTATCCTCTATCTCAACGGGGTGAGCGTCAGCTTCGATGGATTTAAAGCCATCAATGGTTTATCCATCGTCTTAAAAGAAGGTGAACTGCGTGCCATCATCGGCCCGAACGGAGCGGGCAAAAGTACCATGATGGACATCATCACCGGCAAAACCCGCCCGGACGTCGGTGACGTGTATTTCAAACAAGAAATTGACCTGACCAAACACGACGAAGCCGACATTGCGAATTTGGGCATTGGTCGTAAGTTCCAAAAGCCATCGGTGATTGAAACGCTCAGTGTCTGGGAAAACCTCGAACTGGCCTTGGCGGGCAATCGCACCCCTTGGCAAAGCCTGGTCTTTAAATTAACCAACAAAGACAAAGATCGCTTGGATGAGATGGCCAACTACATCAATCTGGGCGATCAAAAGAATACCCTGGCGGGGGACATCTCCCACGGGCAAAAGCAGTGGTTAGAAATCGGAATGCTATTGCTGCAAGAGCCCGAAGTACTCCTGGTGGATGAACCCGCTGCGGGTATGACCGACGAAGAAACCTTCAAAACCGCAGACCTATTACGGGATGTGGCGAAGAGTCGTTCGGTCATCGTGGTTGAGCATGACATGGAATTCGTGAAGGCGCTGGACTGCAAAGTCACCGTGCTGCACGAAGGCTCCGTGTTATCGGAAGGGCCGCTGGACGTCGTTCAGCAGGATGAGCAAGTCATCGAAGTATATTTAGGGAGATAACAGCATGCTCACAGTAGATAACATTGACATCTTTTACGGAGCCAGTCAGGCACTAAAGAAAGTCTCCCTGACCGCTGAAACCGGTAAAGTCACCACGGTACTTGGCCGTAACGGCGTGGGCAAAACCACCTTGATGAAATCCATCACCGGCCACTTATCCCCCCAGTCCGGCGACATCACATGGGAAGGCAAAGCACTCAACAAACTGGGCGCCGCCGATCGTGCCCACATGGGCATTGCCTCTGTGCCACAAGGCCGAGAAATCTTCCCGCAACTGACCATTCTGGAGAACCTGCAAACCGGCTTTGCCTGCTTGCCGCGCTCCGAACGATACATTCCTGATCATATCTTTGAACTCTTCCCTGTGCTTAAAGACATGCTCAAGCGCCGTGGCGGCGACCTCTCCGGTGGCCAGCAACAACAACTCGCCATCGCCCGCGCATTGATCACCCGCCCTAAACTTTTGGTGCTCGACGAACCCACCGAAGGCATCCAACCTTCGATTATCAAGGACATTCAGCGCGTGATTGCCATGCTTCGCGATCAAGGCGAAATGGCCATTGTGTTGGTAGAACAGTATTTGGACTTCGCCAAAGAACTGGCCGATGACTATCTGGTGATGGACCGTGGTGAAGTGGTGTTATCCGGTAAAGGCGAAGACATGAACGAAGAAGAAGTTCGCTCGTTTATGATGGTTTAAGGTTTGGTTCAAGCGGGCTCTTGAGGAAGAGCCCGGTGTTTCTATATGGGGTTGGTAAAGCAATCTACTAAAAACGGTTAACTCGCATTTACTAACTTGACTAATTCATAAGTCGACTTAATCACAAACCATATAACAGAAACGAACATGAGTACGATTCCGAACAGCATGAACCAATCATTTTCCGGCTCAGCCCCCGTTACCCAGTAGACTACAAAGCCGATGAGAGAAAAGAGAGCTCCTATCAGGACTCCCAACACATATTGTACAAACAAATCTCGCTGCTTTCTTAAATGCTCTCGAAATTGCGCTGAATTGCCAGGTCCCTTGCTTATCAAAACTATGAAAATTCCAACGAAAGGGCTTATATACAAAGTAATAAGACCGCTTAGATAGCAGACGTAAATGACATATAAAATCTCTTTTTCTTTTGTGGTTAACGTTTCAGATTGTTCAACTTCAATATCAACTTTCATAACATCTACTTAACTTTATAAGACCAATTAGCCGCAACCTGTTTATAAATTTTCAACCCAATTCTCTAATTTCAACGCCTCAACCCGCTTAAACTCTTTCAGATTATTTGTCACCAAGGTTAATCCCTCGCTACGAGCATGACCAGCGATATGCAAGTCATTGACACCGATAGGCGTTCCCTGCTTTTCCAAGTTGGCCCGAATATCGCCATAATGGCCAGCCGCTTTCGGACCGTATTCAAGAATCTCTAACCTAGACACAAAGTCTTCAATTTGCCGAAAATTATGCTCTGGTCGACTGCTTTTTTCTGCACCATGAAATAATTCAGCCAATGTAATCGAAGAAATACTCATTTGATCTGCATGACGATTGAACGTACTTAATACCTCAACTGGACGACGCTTAATCACATAAATCACAATGTTGGTATCCAACATATATTTAATCATCAAAGGACTCCCTGTCCTGTTGAACTTGATCCGCGCGTTCCGTTAGAAAATCCTCCGAAACAGATTCGTCAGAAAGAAAGAAACTATCCCAACTGCTTTCAGCTGGAGAAAGCACTCTATCTTTACCTACTTTACGAACGGTGACTTTTTTGACATCGTCAGGAAAGCGCTTGTCTGCAGGTAGCCGGACAGCCTGAGATCGATTATTAATAAACACTGAACCTTGAGACATGATTACCCCTCCACAAAAATCACCCTGCCATATACAAACAGTATATAGCATAGTTTAATGAATTTTTCTTGTTAAAGACATGACGTCAACTGCAGACTAGCATTCTCAAGCACTCTATAGGCAAATGGGGTTCTCTGAAATTCCTGCGTACTTCGATAACCCAACGCCAAACACCAAGTTTTTCGAGTACATTTTTCGGTAAGTTATTGAGATAATCGCTATTCTCCTCTCAAATCAGGCTGACGGATACAGCCCTAACCATCAAACAAGGAAAGTGCATGACTACCCATATTTTACGTGGATTCGGAATCTTAGGCATTTTGCTATTTTTGCCAGTTTTCCTCTTCACCTTTGCTGACCCACAACTGATTGAACACTCCGGAAGGTCTTTCGTCGAATGGAAAGTAGAACAGGAAGTGTTCGAAAAAATTGATTCAGCCACTGTTCCTAGCAGTTTTTCATTGGAAAGAATGCTTGGCGATAAAGCAAAAACCCTTCATGCGAAAGCCGAAAAAGAACTTGAGGTCTATAAACAACGATTAAAAAATGATGCCCCGGCGATGATCGCCAAACGCATTGCAGAAGCAAGAAATCTGGACTGCGAATGTCGTAAGAAGTGGGAAGACACCCTCAGGCAATCGCTTATTCTTCACATTAAATCCATTGAAGATGCCCAACAAAAACTGGAAACATTCACCCAGGCCAAATACATGGACGTTGTGCATAAGCTAACGCTCGACGTAAGAATTTTCCTGGGCACAAATGCCTTTGTATTTCTCTTGTTACTACTCGTATCCTGCTTAAAACCAAGAGCCGTGAATCACCTGTTCTTACCCAGTGCCATGCT
>JBFHTA010000263.1:0-5630 GCA_041590855.1 Pseudomonadales bacterium | reverse complement strand
GTTCCACCATGTGTGCGGGATAAAAGCCTTTGACCTGCTCGACAAACGCGGCTTGTATAGAGTGGCATAGTTGGGTGAGGTGAGAGACATCGTCAAAAACCACCAGAAAATCGTCGCCACCAACGTGGCCAATAAAGGTCTGCTGATCGTGAAGATGGCTGCGCAGAATAGTGGCCAACAACTGAATCACCTGATCGCCCACGGAATATCCCAGCACATCATTCAACGGCTTAAAGTTGTCGATATCAAAATAGGCTAACGCATACTGCTGGCTCGAATCTGCCATTTCTTTTAACTTTTCATTGATCGGCACATTACCCGGCAACAAGGTAAGCGGGTTGGCGTAACGGGCCGAGCGAATCTTCATATCGGTGATTCGTTTTAATACATCGCGGGTACTGCCAATGCCAAAGTAACGGCCATCCTTGGTGATAATAAAGTGCTGTCGAATGTAGAGGTCTTCTTCGTCGGTTAACATTCGGCTGACGATCGACAAATCTTCACCCCAAGGCACCACGATCGGAGTTTGAGTCATGTAATACCTGACCGGCTTCTTTTCATGCAAGGCTCGGCCAAAGGGCAAGGAGAACAGCTCCATCAGACTCCACTTTGAAATCATGCCAATGGGACGCTCATCATCCACCACGGGAATGGACGAGGTGGCACGGCTATCAGCAAAACGGGTGGCGACATCCCCCAGGGTTGTGGTGGAAGAAACAGGTTCAATATAGGTAGCCAAGGCGCCTACCTTGCCCAACGACACGGTATTCCCCATGGTCGGCCGGGAACGGCGTAAATTGGTCACAACGGGTTGTATTTTGGGTTTACCGAAGTAAAAACCCTGGCACAGAGGAATACCCAATTCGTGGATGGTTTTATATTCCGACTCGGTTTCTACCCCTTCTGCCACCAGCTGACATCCCATGCCATTCGCTAGGTTGACGACTGAGGCCACAAATTCCCGTTTCACCAGATCGGTGTCTATGTCACGAATAAAATGACGATCTATTTTCACATAGTCGGGCTTCACTTCCGACCAGAGCTTCAGACCGGAATAACCCGCTCCCAGATCATCAATCGCAATCTGGAATCCCCGCGCTTTTAAAATTGCTAACGCACTCAACGTCTGCCCCATATCGGTGGCAGGATAACGTTCAGACAATTCAAGAACGACCCGAGCAGGTGTGATATCCAGCTCATCAATCAATCGGTCCAGCTTATCCGGCTCAAACAACGGCGGTTCAAGCAACTGGGGGCTGATGTTTACAAACAACAAACCGTCAATATTCAACCCTTTGAATTTACTGGTCGCCCGATTCCGGCACATGCGTTCCAGGTCCAGCTGCAGTCCGGCGCGTTCTGCCGTTTCAAAGAGCACTCCCGCCGAATAAAGCGGGGAATCCGAAGGCCCCCGGCTTAACGCTTCGTACCCCAACACCTGTTGCTTTCTGATGTCTACAATCGGTTGGAATACGGTTTGAATCCATCCCTGACTGATGATTTCCCTGAGCGATTCTTCAAGCGCACACCAATTCATATCATCCGCCACTACTTTTGTCTTAGTCGCGGCTATGTTGCTACCAAGTGATGACAATTTTGTGACAACCCGGTTTTGTGACAACCTGGTTTTTACAATCCAATAGTCTGCAATCAGTCGCTCTCAAAGACCTCCACCCGGTTCCGACCGTTCTGCTTGGCTTGATACAATGCCTGGTCCGCCATTTTATATAGACCATCATCATTGTCGGCACCGGCACTGCAAGTCACGCCAAAACTGCTGGTAATGGCATGATCCGCCATCGAATTATTTTCCACTGTTTGCCGAACCCGCTCGATTACGTGTAAGGCGTCGTTGATTCTGGTATTCGGTAAAATTACAGCGAACTCTTCGCCCCCCACCCGACACACGATATCTAGCGTGCGGGTTTCCTGCTCCAGTACATGCGCAAAGGCTTGTAACACTTCATCTCCCACGTCATGTCCAAACTCGTCATTAACCCGCTTGAAGTGATCGATGTCGGCAATGGCCAGACAGAAGGTTTGTTCGGGATGCCGTTGCTGTGTTTCAAACAAATCCTTGAGCGCCTTATCGAAAAAGCGACGGTTTTTGCAGCCGGTTAACGCATCGGTCACCGTCAGGCTACGCAACCTTTGCTCAAGCGCTTTTTGTTCACTGATATCCACCCAGGAACCGACATACCCCATGACACGATTGCCTTTAGATTCCAGTGGAAACAACTGGAACAAGCCAATCCGGCTTTTGCCTTGACGGTCCTGAAATCTGAGCTCGCCTTTCCAAACCCGGTTCTGGGGAAGCGTCGACCAAATTTTTTCAAATTTTTCCCGATCGTCCGAATTTAACAGCGAAGACATGTGCCGTCCTAATAGGTCATCATCGGCATCCATTAACCGTAAAAACTCATCATTGGCTTTCAGAATATTTTGATCCAGGTCCAGCAACACAATAGGGGACATCGAGCGCATTGCTGCCTGCGCCATAAACGACAGCCCTTGCATCATCGAGCGACGGTAAATCCACCAGGACCACAAAACGGCCAGCAACAAAGCACCCAATGACATCATCAAAAATCGGGCATTCAGGTTAATCATTCCTGGCGATGCCAGGGCTTCTACTTGTTGTTCAGAGAAATACGCCACCAACCAGCTTTGGTAAGCGCCCAGATTGTCCAGCCGGATTTCCAATGGATGTATGGTGAAATAGAGCTGTTGTTCCCGCCACACCTCATTTTCCCGGAGACTGCTCGCCGCTTGAATGCGAGACCAGGTCATCGGGTAACGCCCGGCAAACGAAAAGCCATTGGACAGAGGTTCAGAAGATTGGGTTAGCAGCTTGGAACTCTCACCAAAGATGTGATTGCCTTGTTGCGACAGCAACAACAAGAAAGCCCCTTCTTTACCGATCAGATTCAAGATCTCATCAATAAACAGCCCCACCGAGATGGTTTGCACCACATAGCCCATAGGTAAAAAGCCGTCATATACCGGTGCCATGATCTCCAGATGAGGTTCTGTGTACTCTTGCGGGTCCCCCATAAATCGTCCGACTTCATTCATGGATACTTGCTTAAAAAAGGAGAAGTAATCCAGTGATGAGATGTTTTCAATGGGTGCAGATTTGCCCCCCAACAGACTCTTTTCCGGAGTGACTTTTACCAGCGTATCGCCATTCAGATTAATCAGACGAATAGATAGTACCGACATTTGCCGGAGTTCAACGTTTTCAAAGGCATCCTGAACCAGTTGCCCCAATTCTTTATTGCTGTCCGAGGCAAGGTAACGTTGAACAATAGATAAGTCAGATAATAAAAAGGTGGTCTGTTCAATGGAGTCCATCTGGGACGTGATCTGCCGTGAAAACACACTCAGCAGTTGACGGGTTAAGGCCCCTTGTTCAGACACCACCTGTTCCATGATACGCTTTTCTGTATGCTTCACCTGTACGTAGGCACTGCCGATCCCCAGGGCCAACAGACCCAGGAAGACCAACATCACTTTCAAGCGAATCTTTTGGGCAAAAGGATTGTTCACGCCGACGTCCAGCCATTATTTCTTTTAAGATTAGCTGGAAATGTCACACTGCAAAGAAAGTAGTCACCTAAATTAGATATTACGCATTTCGTTCGGACACCAAGGCCTTATTCAACGAACGCGCCCACTCTGCCGACCGCCCATTATTGCCCCAGTGATTCAACGGATTCAGAAAGCGGGTCATGAAACGCAATGGCAGAAAGCCCAGGTCCCAGCCGTATCTGGGAATCACATGTAAATGGACATGAGGAACGTGTTGATTGGCAGCCGGGCCATCGTTAATCAGAAAGTGTACGTCCTTGATCGAAGAGTCCACTTGTTTCATAGCCTGACTGATCCGACGTGCTGCACTCCATAGCCCTTGCAGTTCCTGTTCAGACAAGTCGTCGACGCTTTGTTGATGTGTCTGACTTAACACAATCACATGGCCAGGGCTGAGCGGAAACTTGTCAACGATGGCATGACTGGTTTCATCCCGATACACCGTATGGGCCGGTAAGGCCTCCTGGTTAATCTCACAAAAAATACAACTCATATCTTCACTCCTTGAATACTGATGTGCTTTGACAAACTGCTCTGTCGCCTCATTCGTCAAACGGCATTTTGACCCGCCCTTAAGGTGAAAGCAAAAGCTTTCACTCGCGTGTGAGCCTGGGGGTTCAATTAAAATCGCTTTACTCTGAATGACCATTAGTCAGGTTCTGACACTGAAAATAGAAGATCGCCTATACCATCCATAAAAGAATCTATGCTTATAGGTACAGATTAACCAGCTCACATACTTGGGTATACTTAGTCGCCATAAGGCCTCCATTCAGCGGAACATGGGGCTAATTGCTTGAAATACGCGGTGATATACGTATATAACATCCCTCGGGTATAAGAACGTCACAGTGAGAACTACATGGTCAAACAAAAACAAAAAGATTCGCGCTTTTCTAAAGAGCACTGGATCAAAAAGGCTCTCGAGGTACTGTCCCAGACAGGGGGTGCCAAAATACACATTGAAAAGCTGGCAGCCAAACTCGGAGTTACCAAAGGCAGCTTCTATTGGCACTTTGAAAGTCGTAACGACTTTGTGGAACAAGTGCTCGATTATTGGGAAGAAAAATGCACGCAGGTTGTAATTGATTATTTGAACGGACAAGAACATGCGTCCGGCAAAGCATTGGTCAATGCCTTAATTGATTATTTGCATGAAAACGACTTACTGGCGTACGAAATGCCAGTGCGTTCCTGGGCAGTGCAGGAGAGTCGTGTGCAACAACGGGTTGAAGCCGTAGACACCAACCGGGCTAATTTCATTCAGGATAAACTGGTTACCGCAGGTATGGACGCCGATCTGGCAGAAAAATTTGCCCAGCAATTTATCTGCTTCTGCGTGTGCCATGGCTTTATGTTGCCACCCTTATCGAAAGAGCAACACAAAGCACAATTGCACTGGTTGGCAGAAACCTGTCTGTAACTGATACAGAAAAGGTACCAGCAACCGGAACAGGCAACCTTGAGCAGTCTCCCTGGCTAAAAGGGACATAAGGTTACCCAAAGGGCCCCAATCCTCTGATTGTCGGGTCCTTTTTCGTGTTTGTCACATTGAAAAAGTACCATGCTGTTCTACAGTTAGAGAGACTGGAACAAAACCACCGACCCCCTTATAAACGCATACGATGCCCAGATGGACCTAATCCTGTATGAGTGACGATACGACTTCGCCCTCCTCATCTTCTGCCCGCACGGCCCCCCTGTTCGGCTCATTAGCGGTCAGGATTCCGCTCACCTTCATCGCCATCATGCTGCTGTTTGTCGCCACCTTTTTGCTGGTCATGGAGCTCAAAGGCAAGCCCTTATTGATGGAGTTGTCTAATGAGAATGTGAAGCAAACGGGTGCCTCCATAGTAAAACACCTGGGGCAACGCATTGAGCTGACAGAATCCTTAGTGACGGCCATGGCCAATGCCGGGGAAGCTCTGCCCCAGGATGATGCCTTACACATGGAGGTCATCAGAAACATTCTGGATTACGAAGGGACAGAGCATTTCATCGCGGGTGGCGGTATCTGGCCGGAACCGTACCGATACGAT
>JBFHTA010000262.1:0-5648 GCA_041590855.1 Pseudomonadales bacterium | reverse complement strand
GTCCAGACCTGGCATTTTGGACTCAGGAGTCAACAGCGCTTGTGGCTCCGGCAAAATCACCTTACCGCTGCCTTCCAGATAGCCTAATAGACGCTCTTTATCACCCAAGGTAATGTTCTGTTGATCATCCAACAGTGCACGGCCTTTTTCCAGCGCCTCTACGTTACCTTGTTCCATAAACTCACGACGCATGGTCTTATAGAGTTTGGCCGCTTTTTTACCCATCTTACGGATCGCAGCTTCAGCCATGTCCTCAAATCCAGGCTCACGACCATAAATATGATTAAAACGGCGGGCAATTTCACGGGTCAGCTCAATGTGGGAAACCTGATCTTCACCCACTGGTACCTGACCTGCGCGATACATAAGAATGTCGGCACTTTGCAACAATGGATAACCTAGGAAACCGTATGTAGACAAATCTCTGTCTTTCAGTTTTTCTTGCTGATCCTTGTAGCTAGGTACACGCTCCAACCAGCTTAGCGGCGTCATCATAGACAACAACAAATGCAACTCAGCGTGCTCAGGCACCTTGGACTGGACAAACATAGTCGAAGAGCCAGGATTCACTCCGGCGGCCAACCAGTCAATCACCATATCCCAGGTATGACGCTCAATGTCACCGGGCTCTGCATAGTGTGTAGTCAATGCATGCCAATCAGCGACAAAGAAGAAACAATCGTAGTTATGCTGTAGGTTCACCCAATTTTTTAATACACCATGGTAATGACCTAAATGCAGACGACCCGTAGGTCTCATACCTGACAAAATGCGGCGTTGCGAGTCCACCGTGTTTAACTCCTTTAACAACTAATCGTAGAGCTGAATCACTCTTTCTTATACCCCCGATCTCTGTCGGGGCCAAAAATAAAGCGCGCATTATAGCGCGAATATGAAGGAGGAATCATGAGTTTTCTGATTCCCCTAAGAAGATTTCCTAAAAAATCTATTGGAAAGGTGTAATGTCGCCCGCTCCTTCACGAATAACAGTCACTTCATCATCGGACAGATTGATCACAGAGGTAGGATCAAAACCGCAAAAACCGCCATCAATAACCAAATCCACCTGGTTCCCCAGAGTGTCACGGATATCGTAGGGGTCTGTCATGGGAAGCTCTTCGCCGGGTAAAATAAGCGTGGTAGAAATCAGGGGTTCATCAAAAGCCATCAGTAACTCATGGCAAATCACGTTTTCAGAAACACGAATACCTATGGTTTTACGTTTCGGATGAAGCACCCTGCGCGGTACATCACGAGTAGCCTTCAGAATAAAGGTGTACGGACCGGGTGTATGGGCTTTCAACACCCTATATAAATCATTATCAACACGAGCGTAGGTGGCGATATCAGAAAGGTCTTTACACATCAGTGTAAAATTGTGTTTATCGTCCAATCGGCGTATCTGACGAATGCGCTCCAGTGCTTTTTTATCACCTAGATGACATCCTAATGCATACCCGGACTCCGTTGGGTACACAACCACACCACCTTGTTTCAATATGTCAGCCGCCTGAGCAATCAAGCGCTTTTGAGGGTTATCCGGGTGTATCTGAAAGAGTTGACTCATTCGTTTTACTCAGTAAATGCTATTTGATGTAACCAGTATTGGGGTTTAACAATCTATCGTGTCAGCGACAGACTAACTTAATCATCAAACAGCGGATTGACCTGAGACAGCGTTTTTGGCTTATCTAACAGGCTGTTATGAACAAAGTCTAGCCCAACCTCTGGGATCTCACTAAACATTCCAAGGTCAGACCAACTAGCCGACGCGTGAAAATCACTTCCAAAGGACGCAAGCAAGTCTCGTTTTTGAACTTGTCTCAACATCCATCCGGTATCGTCCTTGGTTTGTCGACTACTCACCACTTCGATGGCATCACCATCCATATCCCAAAAATCATCAATCAAACGGGATAACTTGGTTTTGGTCATTTTGTATTTCAGGGGATGCGCAAGAACAGCTTTCCCTCCGGCCTGGTGAATGCAATCTATAATATCCCCGACTTCAGGCCAGATCAGTTTAATATCGCCTATCTTCCCGGCACCTAAAAATTTATTGAACGCAGCCTCCATATCGGAAACGACCCCCTGCATCACCAAATAACGGGCAAAATGAGGTCGACCAATCACACTGCCATTAGCAACTTGCTGAACATTCTGAAACACATCGGTTAATCCCAGATGTTTTTCTAATTTTGCAGAAATAGTTTCAGCCCGCTGATGGCGAATTTCATCCTGAAAGCGTTCTGCCTTCGCCATGGCTGGGTGATCCACATCCACACCCAACGCAACCACATGAATATTGATTTTCTCAATGCGTGTTGAGAACTCCACCGCCGGGATTAACTCAATGCCATGCTTGGCTGCATAAGACTGAGAGCGACGAAAACCGTTCAATGAATCGTGATCGGAAACCGCCAACACTTCGATGCCATTTTTCCTGGCAAGATCAATCAGAGCCTCCGGCGATAATGCGCCGTCCGACACATTGGTATGACAATGTAGGTCGATATTATGTCGAAACTGCTGCATTTCAGCGGTAAACCCCTTCACTTCCACTTAAAAACCTTTATCATTTTGCCATTAACCTGCATTACAAGCTATTTGTTTCACTTACCCTAATTTAAGAAAACAGTGTGCCGTACCTATGAAATTTCTGATTGATTTTTTCCCTATCGTAATTTTCTTTGCTGTCTATAAGTATACCAACGATATCATTCTCGCTACGGCCATACTGATTCCGGCGACCGCGCTCCAGATTCTTTACACATGGATCAAAACCAAAACCGTAGAAAAAATGCATATAGTCACCCTGGTCTTAGTGCTGGTATTAGGTGGCCTTACCATTGCGTTAAACGATAAAACCTTTATTCAATGGAAGCCGACCTTAGTTAACTGGTTATTTGCCCTGGCTTTCCTAGTGAGCCAATTCATTGGCAAACGGACCATCATTGAAATGATGATGTCCGGCAATATTGAATTACCAAAACCTGTTTGGAAAAACCTCAACCTTTCATGGGTGGCTTTCTTTATCATCGCAGGCGCAGTCAACCTTTACGTTGCCTACAACTTCAGCGAAGACACCTGGGTTAACTTTAAATTGTTCGGTCTACTGGGGATGACCTTTGTCTTTGTTATTATTCAAGGCATTTACATGACCCGTCATATGAAAGACGTAAAAGAGCTTTCGGACAAAACCATCGAAGCCGACAAAGCAGACTAACCCGTCACAACCGAACAACAGAATCTAACACCTTTGTCTACCCCGATGATTTTCTTCAACTTTCAGGGGTAGAACTTTAAATTTTAAGGAAAGCTTGTTATATGTATTACGCAATTATTAGTCAGGATGTTGAAAACAGTCTTCCATTGCGAAAAGAAGCCAGACCTGCACACTTGGCTCGATTGGAAGATCTTAAAGAAGAAGGCCGCCTATTAGTTGCAGGCCCACATCCTGCCGTTGACTCTGAAGATCCGGGTGAGAGCGGATTTACAGGCAGCTTGGTTATTGCTGAATTTGACAGCCTGGACGCTGCAAAATCATGGGCCGATGCAGACCCATATGTCGCTGCAGGTGTTTATCAATCAGTCATTGTTAAACCTTTCAAAAAAGTGCTGCCCTAATTTCTATTTATTATCGCTCTTTACGTGATCACCTGGCACATGGAAAAGGCAAAATCACCAATGAAAAAATTACTTCAAGTTTTATCCCTGGCTGGCAGTTTGTTAGCCATGGATGTCGCTCTTGCTCAAACAGCCTATATTCGCGACACCCTTTATGTTCCGCTACGTAGCGGGCAAGGAACCGCCTTCCGCATTGTTCACAAAGGCCTGAAAACCGGAACCAAACTTACCGTACTGGAGGTCTCAGAGGATCAGGCGTACACCAAGGTAGCAACCAGCAAAGGCGTGGAAGGCTGGATTCAAAGCCAATACATCAGCTACGAGCCCGTAGCCAGCATCAAGTTAGCCCAAGCGGAAGCTCAGCTTGCCAAGCTGTCCGCCGAAAACCAGGCACTTAAATCCAAGCGAAGCGAGCTCTCCGGCACCAAGTCCGATTTAGAAAAAGCCGTTGCTCAATTGGAAAAAGAAAATTCGGAACTGTCATCAGAACTTAAACGCATTACTGAAATTTCAGAAAATGCCATTAAGTTAAACGAAGACAACATCAAGCTCACAGAGAGCACTCAGCTACTAAAAAACAAGATTGACCTGTTAGAAGCCGATAACCTCCGCCTTCAAAATGACAAAACCAAAAGCATGTGGTTAACCGGTGCATCAATTGCCTTTGTATTCACTTGTCTGGGTTGGATCATTGCCACACGTAAACGCAAAGATTCCGGCTGGGGGAACTCAGGTCTTTAAGCCTGGAGTCTCTACCTTGGCACAGCCGAATTTACACTCGGCTGTTTGATTTTCTAACTTTGAATTTTGGATACTACACATGAAATCAATGACTCGTTTATTCAATCACACGGTCGCAGTTCTTACCCTTTCGCTTACCGCCCTATCAGCGTTTGCAGAAAACACCCCGAAAGTTGTTTTGGAAACCAACAAAGGCGACATCACAATTGAACTTTATCCGGAAAAAGCACCCAAGAGCGTCGAGAACTTTTTAAGCTACGTCAACGACGGTTTCTATGATGGCGTTATTTTCCATCGCGTTATTCCTAATTTTATGATTCAAACCGGCGGCTTTTCTAAAAACATGATCCGAAAAGCAACCCGAGCCCCTATTGTGAATGAAGCAACCAACGGTTTAAGTAATACTCGTGGAACTGTTGCTATGGCCCGAACGCCAGCTATCAATAGCGCCACCTCACAATTTTTCATTAACAGCAATGACAATTTCTTCCTAGATCACAAAGGAAAAAGCAATCAATCTTTTGGTTATGCAGTTTTCGGCAAAATTACCGACGACAGCCTATCCGTTGTTGATGACATCTCTGCTCAACCAACCACATCGAAACAGGGACATCAAAACGTACCTGTTTCAGACATCGTGATTGAACGCGCTTACCAAGTTAAAGAAGAAGCAGCCACCGTAGACGCTTCCAGCGCTTCAAATTCATAAGCTTTCAGGTATTCTGAAAAAGGGGCGCAAGCCCCTTTTTCATTCGCCCCAGCTCCAACTCATTTCCTTTCTTTTGGGTCGGTTTTATAATCGCGCCTTTTCTATCAGCCAAGTTGTACATTTATGAAGCATGCCGATCTCATATGGGACGAAACAGGCACTCCCTGTTCCACACAGTTTGACGACGTTTACTTTTCAAAGGTCGGTGGACTCGACGAAACCCGGCATGTGTTTTTACAGCACAACCAACTGACAGAACGTTTTCAGGCACTGGCCAACCTACGTGAACCACAAACCTTTGTTGTGGCCGAAACCGGGTTCGGTACCGGCCTTAATTTTCTGGCGTGCTGCCAACTGTGGGATAGCTATCTTTCAGACAGCCCTCACAAGCTGGTTTTTCTGAGCACAGAAATGTATCCGCTGACGCCAGAAGATTTAAACAAAGCCCTAGCGGTTTGGCCGGAACTTGAGGCTTGGTCAAGTTCATTACTCAAAGCCTATCCAAAAGTTTGCACAGGTCTGCAAACCCTGATCATCAGTGAAGGTATTCAACTGATGCTGGCGTTTGGTG
>JBFHTA010000261.1:0-5718 GCA_041590855.1 Pseudomonadales bacterium | reverse complement strand
CCTTCAGTTGACAGTTTATTTGATGATTTTCCATGCAAGAATGAATCTGGAGCTAAAGCCTTTGATAATCAATGTGCAATAAGATTAGGTGTTGCTTTGGAGGCTGCAGGAATAGCCACAAGTGGATTTAGAGGAGTACGTTGCTGGCATGGTCATAAACCAGGTCATATTTTAAGAGCAGAGGAACTGGCTAACTGGTTGAAAAGTCAATCTTCTCCTTTTAAGCAGAGAATAGAATTTAATGCGAAAGAGGGCTTTTCCAGAATTCAAGGTAAGACAGGCATAATTTTTTTCAAGGACTACTACGGGCCTAACAATCAAGGAGATCATATTGATTTATGGAATGGCAGTAGGTTAACTCGTTATAGAACCTGGATTGAGTTCGCTCTTCGCGATGGTCGTCATTATGCTAATTCTACTGTTTGGTTCTGGCCCGTAGCATAGAGGATAGGGCATGCTAAAGATAATAGGTGTTTTGATATTCTTCAGTTTTGTTTCTGCGTGTACATTTGAACATGAGGGGCCCGATTCTCAGGTTTATGTAAATACTCTCCCAAAAGGGGGGCTTTCTGTTGAATTATCTGAAGATGGTCAGTTAGCCAATGTTCTGGCCATAGAGTCTTCTTTGAGTAAAGAGCATCAAGAAATATTTAATGCATCCATTCAATGGATTGCTACAGAATCAGATATCCCCTTTAGTTCGTTAGAAGGTAAAACGGCTTTCGATCTAGTTCAAGTTGCAAATTGTTTGAAAAAAACAGGCAATAATTCTACTGACTGCATTTAATAGAGTGCGTTTTGATATTAACCAAGCCCAACTGGGCTTGGTTCTCTACGTTTGTTACTTTTTATACTCCCCACGTCGAGAGGCTTCGAGAAATTTCTGATAACGCCCGTCAGCCTGAATTTTCTTCAGACCTCGATTAAAGGCTTCCATCAGTTGTTGTCCGTTCGGAGTGTTTTTAGAAAAAATGACGGAGTACTTTCTGGATTTCAGTGTTTTGGGGTGGGCGGTGATCTTACTGGTCATATTTAATTTGGCTAGGGTGGCATGGCCGACTTCAGTATCTTCAAGCACTATGTCTAACCGACCAGCAGCCAGTTTTTTATAGTTATTAACGTCTTTACCTATGCGATCAACCTTAATCACGCCTTGCTTCTCCAGTTCTTCAATACCGTAGGCGTAACCGATAACACCACCAATTTTATATTTTGCCAGGTCTTCAGGTTTTGACCACTCAATGGATTTGCCCGTTTGATGAAACAGGGAAGTCCCCAGTTCTGCGACCGGATCGGAATAATGAAAGTGCTGGGCTCTGTCTTCGTTATACCCCCATATTAGGGTACCTTCGTATTTACCGTCTTTTGCATCTTCATAGCCCCGTTTCCAGGGAAGAAAGACGTATTTGACGGTAATTCCTTCTTCTTTGAAGGCTTCGGATACTATGTGCGACATATAGCCCGCGTGTTTGAGTTCTTCTGATAGATAGGGTGCCCATTCACCGTTTGCAAGTGTGATTTCCTGACTGTGTGTCACTACACTGGAAAATAACAACCCTGCCAATGCCAAACTACGCAACATACTGCTTACCTCTCTTTATTCGGATATTTATAAGTTGTAGTAAAAAAATAGGAAATTGCGTAATCAGCTTGTAAGAAGTCACTGAAAGTAGCTGTTTATGGGTGTTTAAAGAAATTCATTACAAACAAAAGCTCATGTAGGATAATGTCTGATTGTTGTTTTATTCTGCCTGCGTTTCCAAGGAAGCCTTTTGTTTACTGTCTATCACTCCAACGATGTCCATGTACTGAAAACCCTGGTGGTGGAGTTAATGGCTCGCCAGCCATTGTCTGGTGCGTTTGATAAAGAAACCGTCTTGGTTCAAAGCCCTGGAATGTCTCAATGGTTGAAGTTGCAGTTGGCCGAGCAATTTGGCATTGCGGCGAACCTTGACTTTCCGTTACCGGCAACCTTTGTATGGAACATTTTCAAAGGCGTGTTGGATGACGTGCCAGAGCGAAGTGCCTTCAGTAAAGAGCAAATGACCTGGCGGTTACTTGAAATTATTCCCGACTGTTTGGCTGATAGCGCTTTTGCTCCCTTGCAGAGCTACCTTAAACAAGACGATCGACAGGTGAAGTTGTATCAGTTGTCAGCACGTATCGCGGATATTTTTGACCAGTATTTGATGTATCGCCCCCATTGGGTGAATGCCTGGGAAGCAGGTCTTTTGGTTGAAGAATTAAACGGGGAGGATCAATGGCAGGCGTCTCTTTGGCGTACTCTTTCCCAGCATACCTTGGATTCAGGGGCATCCCGGTACCACCGGGCCAATCTTTACGATGAGTGTATTACCAGATTGAACTCCGGTTTTTGTCCTGACGGTATCAAACGACTCAAGCGGATTTTTATCTTTGGCATTTCTGCGTTGCCGCCCAGATATCTGCAGGTGCTGAATGCTTTGGGCCAGCACATTGATGTTCATTTCATGCTGTTTAATCCCTGTCAATTTTATTGGGGAGACATTCTGGATCAAAAATATGTTGCTCGTATGGCTGCGCGTCAACGACAGGACTTTTACAGCGGTAAAATACACGCCCAACTGAAAGGTAGCTTGGAGGATAATCTTGAAGGTGCGGTTGGCAACAGCCTATTGGCGTCTTGGGGGAAAGTAGGTCGAGACATGCAACGGCTACTTTCAGAACAGACTGCGTCAGAAGTGGAAGCCTTTGTTGAACCAGAGAAAAGTGGTTTGCTGCCTGCGATTAAGCGGGATATGTTATTTCTAAAAGACGCTTATACACAAAACAACCAAAGTACAACCCAAACGCCAGTTAAACAAGTTATTGATAGCAATGATGCTTCTATACGCTTAAGCGTGTGTCACAGTCCCATGCGGGAAGTAGAAATCTTGCATGATTATTTGTTGGACTGTTTCGCAAATGATTCGTCTATTCAACCTAGGGATGTCGTCGTCATGGTCTCAGACATTGATGCCTACAGCCCTTATATTCAAGCGGTTTTCTCGTCTCAGCCGGAAGAACGCCGTATTCCTTTTTCTATTTCTGATTTAAGTTCTAATCATTATCACTCCATTATTCAGGCGTTTATTTGGCTACTAGCAGCCCATCAACATCGTTTCACCAGCAGCGAGCTATTGTCGTTTATTCAGGTGCCGGCGGTGATGCAGAAATTTGGCTTTGAAGAGCAGGATCTCGACCTCATTAGTCATTGGGTACAACACGCCGGCATACGCTGGGGGCTGGATGAGCAAACCTCAGTGTCGTTTGATTTACCGGAAATGAAAGCCAATACCTGGCTGTTCGGTTTGGAACGCATGCTATCCGGCTATGCCATGTCCGAGCAGCTGGGTGTGATTGACGGTGTGCTTCCTTATGATCAGATTCAAGGTTTAAATGCCGAGTTGGCGGGAAAACTGGCCTATCTTATTCAGCAGTTAATCCAGCTTTGGCGTCAATTTGTTGAGATCCATGATCAGCGCTCAATCGATCAAACGACCAAGTTGTCAGCGGTTCAGTGGAAAGAACTTCTAGAGCGAATTCGTCAACACTTCTTTAGCGCAAGTGATGAGAATGACCAGAGGCAGTTACAGCAGATTTCTACGGCTATCAGTCAGTGGTATGGACAGCTTGAAGAGGCTGGCCTGATCAGCCTGAATGAGGAAGACGGATGCTATCAAGGCATTATGTTGACGTCTGAAGTGATGCTGGAGGTGATGTCTGAGAAGCTCATTCAGGAACGCATTAGTCAACGATTCCTGGCCGGGCAATTGAACTTTTGTACGCTGATGCCTATGCGTTCTGTGCCGTTTAAAGTGGTGTGCTTGTTAGGAATGGATGGCAACGCCTACCCAAGACAACAGCCACCCTTAGGGTTTGATTTAATGCATGGTCGCTTTGAATACGGTGATCGATCCCGTCGGGATGATGATCGTTTCCTGTTTTTAGAGGCGGTATTATCGGCAGAGCAAGCGTTATATCTGAGCTATACAGGGAGATCCATACGTGATAATTCCGAGATTATCCCGTCCATCTTGATATCAGAGTTACTGGACTACTGTACCGAAGGCTTTGTGTTAGCTGGAACGGAAGATCAGGATGAAGAGGGGCAGGCCAAGGCGGTTTTAAATCATATTATTCGGGAATATCCGATGACCGCCTACAGTCGGAGTCACTTTACTGATTCGGAACGATTAAGTTACGCCAGCCAATGGTATGACATTGCGTCTTTGAGTCCGACGTCCTCTTGTTTAGGTGCAGATGGAGAAGCAGAGGATATCGGTTTTTTAAACGAGGTTCTTCCCGATTACGAGTTTTCGGGGGTATTGGAGCTGTCTGAGCTAACCCGGTTCTGGTCTTCGCCGGTTAGATATTTCTTTCATCAAAGACTGAAAGTCTACTTGTTGGATGTAAGTGATCCGATTGAGGAAGATGAGCGTTTCGAATTAACGCCTCTTCAAAGCTATCAGCTGAAACAGCAATTGTTCGATTGGTCGTTGACTCAGGGTCAGTCAGCAGCGCCGTCGCTAGATCAATTGCTTGAACATTATCGAGCGGAAGGTTCTTTGCCATACCAGGCGTTTGGCTCGTTAGCCTTGGAGGAGCATCATGGCTTGGTTGAGCAGTTAGTAGTCTATCTGTCTGACTTGTCAAGCGTGGATACACAGGCCGCCATTGAAGTGAATTTAGCGTTGAATGTTGACCAACAGAGCATTCAGTTGGAAGGCTGGTTGACGCAGTTTAGCGGCGAAGGCTTTTTACATTATCGGGTCGGTCAGGTTCGATGTCAGGATGCTTTTAACTTATGGGTCAGTCATTTATCTGCATGTTCTCAAGGTATTTCTAAGTCGAGTAGTTTTGTTGGGGTGAATGCTCGGAAACAAGAAATAGAGCATTTAGGCTTTATGCCGGTGTCCCAAAGCCAAGCAATGAGCCTGATTGAGTTACTGATATCGTTCTGGTGGCGAGGTATGCATCAGCCACTGCCAGTTAGTGTGGACATTGCACAACGCTATTACGATGAGCTACAAAAACCAACGTCTGATGAAACCAGCCTGAGAGCTTCTTTAAAGAGTGAAATAGAGCAATGGTTAACGGACGATGAGTACGCCGGACGTTGCTGGTCCTCTGTCACAGAAACGCTTTTGGATGACACCATCGAACTGATCGAGAGTGTTTATATCCCTATGGCCAGTCGACTGGTTTCTTTTAAAGATGGCTCTGCAAAAGAAGAATATAAAAACCTAAGCGTTAACGGAGCTGATAATGGCTGAATCGCTTGATCCGATCCGTTTTCCTTTGTATGGGGAGCGCTTGATTGAAGCTTCCGCAGGAACCGGTAAAACCTACACCATTACAGGCCTGTATCTACGACTGTTGCTGGGCCATGGCATACAGCCATCAGAAGAAAACCCTACTCAAGCAACAGCTTTCACACATAAGTTAACGGTTGATCAGATTTTAGTCGTGACCTTTACGGAGGCGGCGACCCAAGAACTGAAAGACCGGATTCGATCACGAATCAAGTCGGCCCGAAAAGCCTTCGAAGGGTATCTTTCTCATCAACAACTGCCGGAAGACTCGGCATTGGCTGTGTTGATTTCAGAAACAGACGATATCAAAGACGCTATAGCCACCTTGCGATATGCCGAACGTCAGATGGACGAGGCGGCTATTTTCACCATTCATGGTTTCTGT
>JBFHTA010000260.1:0-5751 GCA_041590855.1 Pseudomonadales bacterium | reverse complement strand
CGTTACGATGCGTTAACCAAAGATTATTGGAAAGAAAACCAGCATCAGCAAAGCTTTCAGGAACAAGTGGAACATGCCATTAAGCTCAAGGATTCCTCAAAGGTTCTGGCCTTGCTGGAAAGTCATGAGTCTCTGGTCAGGGAATGCTCATCCATCAGCGCTTTTTACTCAGGAGCAAATCATCTCAAACGCCACGGGCACACCGACCGGGCTAAACACTATTATCAGCAGATGATGACTCACTGCCCGAATAAGTGGCATCTCAAATTAGGCTTAATTTATTCAATGATGGACCTTTCGAGTATTTCAGAAAGTCATCAGCGTATTGATCAGGAAACCGGCTTGAGCAATGCCCCTACGCATTACAAAAAGAGGCTCCAGAGTTTGCGTTTTGATCTGGACTTAAAAGCTGCGTATCAACAACCCGAATTTTCAGATGCGGCCTATCAGAGTTTTTCTGAACTGAACAAGAAGTATCCTGGAAATCATCGAATTTTGAATCAACTCGGCTGGTGGCATTTCAAACACCAGGAATTTAATCAGGCGCTCAAGTACTTCCAGCAAAGCCAACGCGCTACGCCTAACGAAGACGCACAGAAAGGTGAGCTGTTTGCGTTGCTCGAGTTGGATCAAAAAGAAAAAGCCTTGGCCATTGCCGGGGAAGAGAATTTCCAACAGGTTGAATCCGACTTGTTAAAAGAACAACTTCAGTCCTTGCCTATTGAAAACCCGGAAGTGCTTGCACTGACCGACCGTATTTTAACTCTGGAGCCAGACTATTTACCGGCAAAAACCACCCGTGCCTGGCACCTGTATGAAGTCAAATCGTATCAGGCATCGCACGATGCCTTCCTGAAGCTTCGTCAAACAGAACCTGAAAACATGTCCTATCTAAAAGGCTATGTTTACAGCTTGATCGGGCTAGGCGACGTTGAACAAACGGAATCTGTACTGGTTACCGAAAATCCGCAAGACGCCGATATGGATCAGGTGGCCTCTGGCCTGTACATGGATAAAGCCGTTCACTTTTATGAAAATGAGCAATACTCAGAATCCCTGGAATATGTGAACCGCTATTTAGAATTAAATCCCGACAATCAAGGGGCCTTGGCCCTGAGAAGTTGGGTGCATTACCACTCCAACGAGCGAGCTAAAGCGATCAACGATCTTGAACAGGTCTGGCAGGAATCTCCCACCACGGAAAACACCAAGTCGTTAGTATTTCTCTACAAGAGCATGTACCAGCACGACCCCAACGATACCAAATACAAGGACTTTCTGGCACAACTGAAAGACTCCGACAACCCAGAATGGAACACGTTGGCAGCGAAAGAATACGCTATCGCAAAACAACCCATCAGCGCGGCTCAAATCACCGAGGACCAAGATCAAGAGTATTCCAACGCCGATGCGACGAATGTGCATATTGCCGCTGAGTTCCGAAAAAAATCCGGTGACGAAGGCACCTCGGAGCTGGAGAGCATCGGTGTATTTCTGGGCGCAGACCTCTATTCAGAGCTTGGTAAGCAATGGCGCTTGCAATTGGGCTGGGAGTCTTTAGACGCTGGCAAGCTACCGGACTCCCCCTTTATTGGTCGGGCATTTTTGGCGGGTAATCCGGGCCAACCAATACAGGATGAAGACACCCAACTGGAAGCAAAACGCATCTGGTTACAGCATTGGTCTGAGACTGGGCTGTTAAAATACGCCACCATAGGAACAACCGCTCTGGACTCCATCATTCACGTTCAACCCGTGTTTGAATTTGAAGGCAGTTTTCAAACCGATTTACTTAATCGACGAACTGGCCCTTACTGGAACATCCACCAGCGTTTGGTCGATGAAAGTGTGCTGAGCTACATAGGTCAACACGACCCTTACTCAAAAGACGAATGGGGACGGGTACTACAAAGTGGCTTAACATTAGGAAATCAATGGCAGCTTTCAGCCCCCTATTGGTTCAACGCCGACATTTCCGGAGACTACTACTGGGGGAAAAATATCTGGGAAAACTGGTCCGTTAAGGCTTCCTCCGCCATCGGCCGTACAGACATGTTTGAAAGTTATCAACAAAGTCTGGGCATCTACACCAATCTCGCCCACTACGATAAAAACTCGAACTTTTACACCTTCGGCCATGGCGGCTATTACAGCCCACAAGCTTTGATCGGTGCAGGGCCATTTGTTTCCTGGGAAGCCTATCAGGACAATACCCGTTTCTGGTGGAAAGCCGAAGCATCTGGCGGCGTCTTCTGGGAATCGCTCGACAGTGCGCCTCTGTATCCCAAAGACCCGGAAGCGCCCGGCCAATATGAATCCGATTCAGGCTTTGGAGCCAGCTCACGACTCAAAATTCAATATCGTAAGCTGTGGACCAACTATTTCGAAACCTCTGGTTTTATCGAATGGCAACAGGCTCCGGATTTCAGCGATGGCCGAATTCAAGCCACCTTCCGATTGTACTTTGAACCCAGAAACGCATTAACGACCTTTGATGTGTTTGATCGACTTAACCTTCCTTAAACTCTTCCCAAAGCAGTCGTTTCATCAAAGGTGTCGTACTGATCTAGGGAACCTTATTCAGAGGTTTCTAATCCTCATTTAAAAAACCATCCATAAAGATCATTAGCTTTTTGCGCATGGCTTCTTTCTCATGCGCTAATAAACCGGAATATTTTTCCGGAAACAAAAACAAGAAAGCCAGTTCCGATTCCACCGCCAGGCGTTCCACCAAAGGCTTTAACTTGTTGGCGTTTTGTTTGAACTGCTCAAGCAGTGCATAACAAATCACAATGCCATTGATGTTAGGGTTCCACCAGGCATCCGGACCAGAACATTGGGTTTCAAAATAGATCGTAATAGGAACAGGAAGTTTTAGAATCTCATTGGTGCGGCGAATCAGATACTCCAAACGGTCCGATTGTTTAAGCCACTGATAGGTGCTCTCGTAAAGTCGATTGGTCGGCGAAATAAACTCTACCGTCACCATGGTTTGATCAACTGGAGGGGCTTCTTTTTGAAACAGTTGCCAATGTTCGTTAAAGCTGACCCGACTGTAGTTCTCTGCCAACCATAACAAGGCACGGCGATTTTTGGTGTACTCCTTGTCGCATTCCCAGGCCCGTTCGATCGGTAACCAGGTTTCACGACGAATCTGTTCCAGTTTATCTGGTGCAGCACCGTAGACCAGACAGGTCACATCATAAAAGCGTTGAATCGCCAGTGGATGAACATCCCAAAATGCTAAAGGATGCCGATTAATCTCTTCCCGCCATTCAATCATCCATTCCCCGGAAATGGACAACATCTTATCAAACAGAACTTCATCAAACCCCTGTCCCGCCATAATCATCAACATAATGGCGATTTGGTCTGCGGCCCGTTCATTTCCACCGAGTACCGGAATGTTATTCAACTCAATAACGGCATGAGAGAGCTCATGTAAAAGGGTGAACTCAAGATTACTTTCCACAAAGAACTGCGTCTCGTAAGCAGAACTCGGGCGATAATTAAGAAGTGAGTTTAATCCTTCTGTTTCACTCGACCAAGCCGAATGGCTGACACTTCCCAAGCCAAAGATCAAAGCCCAACTGATTGCCAACAGTGTGTGTCGCATCGTCGCCTCCACAACCCAAATGCCGCACTAGGGAGGAAGTTCCCTGATATTAACTATAAACAAAAAAGGCACTCAACAGAGTGCCTTTTAAAAAGTATTTCAGACTTTAATTAATCAATACGGACCCAAACAAAGCGTCTCATACCCTTACGAATAACCAACATCGGAAGATTACGACCGGTCGGTAATTCAGAAACTACCTTGTTAAAGTCGTCCTTACTGCCAATCCACTGGTGATTCAGCATCGCAATGATGTCTCCTGGGCGAACCCCTTTTCTGGCCACAATGCTGTCCGGTGCGACCTGCTCAACAATTACCCCTTTGTTAATATCGGCACTGCGACGCTGTTCATCCGTCATATCGGTCACAGCAATACCTAACGGATTTTTCAGGGTTGGCGTACTCTTCTGATTCTTCGCGTACACCTGATCTTCTGTGGGCAACTCACCTACAGTCACAGTCAGTGTCTTCTCTTTGCCCTGGCGGTTGATCACTACTTCCGCTTCAGAACCTGGCGTCACCTGCCCCACTACGTGTGGCAAATCAGAAGACAGGATGATTGGTTTGTCATTGAATTCAACAATCACATCACCCGCCATAATTCCGGCTTCAGCCGCTGGTTCATTTTCATACGCCTGAACAACCAGGGCTCCGGCAGGCTTATCCAAGCCAAACGCCTCTGCCAGTTCTTTGTTAACTTCCTGAATTCGAACGCCCAGATAGCCTCGGCTAACGTAGCCTTGCTCTTTCAGTTGCTGTGCAACCTTCATCGCCACATCAATAGGAATCGCGAAAGAGACCCCCATAAACCCACCAGAACGGGTATAGATCTGGCTATTGATACCGATCACTTTGCCGTCCATATCAAACAACGGACCGCCCGAGTTACCCGGGTTAATCGCAACGTCCGTCTGAATGAAAGGCACGTAGTTTTCGTTCGGCAAGCTACGGCCTTTGGCACTTACGATTCCCTTTGTCACAGTGTGGTCAAAACCAAAAGGAGAACCAATGGCCAATACCCATTCGCCAACTTCCAGATCTTCTGATGATCCTAGCTTCGCTGCAGGTAAACCACGCTCATCCACTTTCAATAATGCGATATCGGAACTTTTATCCGCACCGATCAGCTCCGCAACTAATTCGCTACGGTCACTCAAACGAACAATGATTTCATCGGCTCCTTCAATCACATGATTGTTGGTCAGGATGTAACCGTCGTCTGAGATAATGAATCCGGAACCCAGCGATTGGGCATCACGCTGGCGAGGTTCGCCACCACGAGGTCCGAACTGAAAGAAGTGGCGGAAGATTTCAGGCATTTGCTCGTAGCCCGGTGGTAATCCCCCTGGCATCGACTTCGTGTGCGTCACGGTACTGATGTTGACAACCGTTGGGGATTGCTCCTTCACCAAATCAGTAAAGTCAGGCAGGCTTCTTGCCGACAACTGCATCGACACACTCATGAGCAATACAAACAGAATCGAAAATGATTTCTTAAATGCTAGCATTCTAATCCTCTCAAATGCACTTGTAGTTCTTGTTGTGACTTGATTTGTTATCAGAAGTTTCAGCTGCTTACGTTCGGGGTAACCCCCAATAGCTGAGGAGCGTGTCCAAATCGATTCGAATTACCCAGGTATCGAACCAACAAAAAACCAACCCCTAATCCTAACAGGCCGCAAATAATGCTGGGCAACTCGCCCCAAAACAATTTTGCAGTACCAGAGAAAAGAATTAATAGAACTATAGGCAATAGATAGCCAATAAGAGAGGCTTTAAGGATAGAATCTTCAGGAATCCCTACCAAAGCGATATCGCCTACCTTGGCGGCAATGCCATTGCGCTGTACATCCAGCGTAAAACGCTGGCCGGAAGACGCTTTGTTTAACAGGCCATGGCCACACCCCTTTTGAGCTTTACAGGTATCGCAGGCGCTGCTGCGAATCGTCTCTACCCAAACGGTGTCGCCTTCAACTGCAACGATAAGGCCGGATTCTTCAACCAAACTGATGCCCCCTCAGACATTAAGATCAGTTGAGTATACTAACAGAACTAGCCACCCGTTTTGCAGTCTCAACCGGGATTTCACCGACCAGGGTAATGCCCCACTTGTCGCCGTCATCTGTTTCGATGAT
>JBFHTA010000259.1:0-5766 GCA_041590855.1 Pseudomonadales bacterium | reverse complement strand
GTGGGCGGCACGGCGTCCAATGCGATAGGTGATTTCACGGTGCGTTCTGAGATCGGCTACAACTCGGATACTTATCATGTGGCCTCTGATCTCAATACTCATGGTATTCAGCAGAGCGATGAACTTGCCTTTGTGTTTGGGTTGGATTACCAAGGGCTAAGCGATGTGATGTTGAGTGCGCAGTGGTTTCAGAGTCACTTATTGGATTACGACCGGAGCATGGAGCGCAGACAAACCAAAAACTCTGTGACGTTTCTGTATCGGCATAACTTCCTGAATGAAACCTGGGAGCTTGAAGTTCTGGATATTCATGCCATTGAAAATGATGATGGTGTGGTTCAAGCCAAGCTCAGTCACATGTTGGAAAGCAATTTGGAACTCTGGTTGGGGCTGGATGTATTCTACGGAAACAACGAGGGAGTGTTTGGTCAGTTTGATCATAATGATCGTTGGGTGTTTGGCGTAGAGTGGGGGTTATGAGCTGGTATTGCGGGGTTCCTGAGTTCGCTGATGGGGTGCGCTGAGCCTCTGGTCGGTAAAAAATTGACGGCTGGCCAGATTGCACCTTGAGATTTTTCCTGGGGTGTTTTCCTCTTATGTGGATAGCTAAAAACATAATTATAAAAATGAACTAACAGGAGGGGCGAGTATGAACTCGATTCATAAACGCCAAATTGAGCGAGTGGCAGAGCCTTCGGTGGTTAATTATACAACGGAGGTTAAGCCTGGGGCGGTGATAAAATCTGAAACAGTAGTAAAGCATGTGACGGTGGCTGGCGATCAAATCTACCCCAGTTTTGAACTAAGGGTGATACTTCGACATCTTCAACTACTGGGTTTGGACGACTGGTGTGATCATGTGCTGAAGCAAATTCAGCTATCACCTGAGGCGTTGAATGCGTCTTTTATCAGTGCCCATCAGGCTAAAAGGGCACTAGAGTTATTTGTATCCGAGCTTTATCAGCCGGGATTAGGCTGTGATATTGCGGCTCGCTATAGCTGTTCTGAGATTGGTTCCATCGGCCGATGCTTGGGGCATTGCAGTACCTTGGGTGAAGCCCTGGATATAACCGTCGATTATTATCAGTTACTGGGCAGTTTTACCGACATCACCAATATGATGGGGCAAGGCGTTCTTACCAACCGATTGGTGAATGTAGCCAATTTGCCAGAGCGCATTGTGCAGTTCTTATTCGAGCTTACTGTTAAAGGGCTGATTACCATAGGAGAGGAACTCTCCGGTCGTCCGATCCCCATTCGGGAAGTTCGCTTTCAGGCCGAGTTAAGCGCTCAGGAGATAGCTTGTTACCAAGTTCAGTTTGGGTGTTTAGTCAAAGGCGGCCAGCGCTTTGATGAGTGGGATTTGGATTTATCGTTTACTGAATACCCCATTCTTTCTACTTCTCGTAACAACTCAGAAGCGCTTGCCGAAGATCTTGAAGTTCTTGAAGCAGAACTGAGTAATCACAAGGGGTTGGTGGACGATATTGATGAAATCTTATCTTGCTCTACAGGAGATTATCCTGACCCGGAGATGATTGCCCATGCACTCGGAGTCAGTGGCCGAACACTTAGACGACGCTTAAAAGAAGTTGGCACCAGTTACAGTGCGTTGATGAATAAAGTACGTTGTCAGTCAGCAATCAAACTCATCTTGCAGAATAATTTAACCAACGAACAAATAGCTGACCGTTTGGGATTTTCGGACTCCGCCAACTTTCAGCATGCCTTTAAAAAATGGACCGGGAAGACGCCTTCATTTTATCGGGGGTAATGTGACCAACAGACAAAAGTCCAGGGAGTCTTCATTAATGCTCCATCTTGAGATAGGATGCTCGGTGCACATAGTTAGCATACAAAAAAGAATAATAAAGGAATGAGTCAGTGAAGCCACTATTAGGGATTGTATTGTTATTTCCATTGGTTGCGTTCGGACAGGAAGAACCGAAGGTAAATCAAATCCAGGAAGCCAAATTCGGGTTAGTTGAAATCTCCGATGAAGAACTGACCGAGGTGTCTGGTAAAACAGGCAGAACATTAGAGCTTCAAAATGATATTGATACCTCCATTGATGTAAAACCGCTTGAGAATGTTCCGGTAACAGAAAGTGTAAATTACCAACCTGCTACGAGTGTTCTTATTAATCGAATTTGATACATATTCCAGTTCGGTTTTACAAATCAATACAGATCATTGCGGCGTTGCTCTTGATTGTCGGGCGTTAATGGCCGATCCTTTGCGCTTTTTGCTGGGGGATAATCCGTGTTAAATGCATTTCGAGCTGTGAGTCTGTTAGAAGGTCTCTCATATCTACTGATCTTAAGTGTCACTTTGGGCATGATCAGCCGTGAGTTTGTCTTCACATTAGGTATGACACATGGCGTGTTGTTCATGTTGTATCTGGTACTTTCTTTGGTTGTGGCTCAGAAACAGCAATGGTCAGTGATGGTTTGGTTGGGTGTTTTTCTTGCGTCGATTATTCCGTTTGCCTTTGTTCCGCTTGAGTTGTATTTGAAAAAATCTTCAGACGATCAAGCAGAAGTGGAGCTTGGCTAATACTAACAGCCGAATGATTAGGGCCCGATTTCTTTGATCTTTTAGAGGACGATTTCGTGAAAGTCTGTTTGGCGTTGTTGGTTGCATTCGGTGTTGTTTTTCAGGCCCAAGCGGATTGTTTAAAGCTGGAAGGTGAACAGTATTGTGGCAAAGGGCGCTGTGTAGAGCTAAAGGGACGAGTCTTTTGCTCACCGTTTGTTGACGGTGATGCTGTTATTTACAAAGGGCGTGCCTACTGTGGTGCAGGACAATGCATGGAAAAACACGGTCGTATATATTGTTCGCAATTTTCTGGCGGAAGTGTGATTAAGCATAACGCCAGTCTTTGGACCGGGCCAGGGGAATGCACCATTCATAATGGCACGGCTTATTGTTCCAATGAAGCCAAGGGGAAGTGCTTCTCAGAAGAGGGGCGATTAAAGTGCCAAGGCGGTTGGGTTAGGGTGTTGCCTGCGTTGGCTGAAGCCTGTGTCAGGGGAGAGCGTTTGTAATCCCTTCTGCTGGTTTTATTGTCCATAAAAAGGATTTAACCATGAGTGATCAAACTTTGCAGTTGATGTCTCTGGCGGAACACTTGGAAGCCTTTATTCAAACAGTGGTCAGTGAAGCGGTCACTGTTCAAAAGTACGGCGGTACTTTATTCACGTTGAAACCTGAGCAAAAAGAAGGACAGTTTTGCGGAGTGTTCATCTATAAGACCCATGTTCAGTTGTCGTTTTCGCAAGGTGCTCGACTTGAAGACCCGGAGAAACTGTTGAGAGGGACTGGAAAACACCGACGACATATCAACTTTCTGTCGGCTGAAGAATTGGATTTCGATGCTCTGGAAACGCTATTGAAACAGGCTGCTCAATTCTGATTGCTCTGGAAAATGCTGTGGTATTCGCCACTTTTTATCAGGTCAGCCAAGCCCTGGTTGAAGTCCCGAAGAATAGTTTGTCCATGCTTCGCTTTTTTTGAGATGGCTAAGTGCAGCTTGTTCTTGGCAAGATAGGGGGTAATGATCTCAATTTCCTGCGTGATGTTTGGGTGTTTTTCTGTCATTAGTGTCAGTTGGTGCAGGCCTGAGAGATCACCTGTTACATAAAGATCAATACGATCGGCATGCAACATAGCCAGCCCTTGGCGTTCATCAACCACTTCTTGTTTCTTTAAATAATCTGCATGATCAAAGTCAGGGTTGACAGCTGCGCCCCGGATTACGCCTATAGTGAGACCTTTTAGATCTGCTAGTGTGTTAAACAAAATTTGCTTGTCTTTACGCTTAAAGAAAACGGTTTTGACTTCGCTGTAGGGGGCTGAATACCAGGCCCAGACTGAACGCTCTTTGGTGTGAAACGCATCCGGTAGGGCATCGCAGTCTCCGCTTTCAACGCTTTTTAACGCTCTGGCCCAAGGCATAAACTGAAGCTCTGCTTTATAACCTTGAGGTTCCATTATAGCCTGGATAACTCGCCAGGTTTTTCCCATTCCCGGTAGGGACTCACCAGTGAAAGGGGCCCAGCTATTGGTACAAACCGTCAGCGTTTTGGACTCTGCCTGGCTAAATGACGCAACACTTAAAGAAACGACGACGATAAAACAACGCAACATGAACAAGAAGCTCCAGACCCATGCTGGGATAAGTGAGACGATGACAGACGATGTTAATCCTAACAAAGGGTTTCTAAGAATAGTACAGCCAAGCCCTGATGAGTGTGGATAATCGCCCACTTGAATGTAAGTCATCTCCGAACAGCTACATTCCAAGACGTACAGATTTTTTGCTCGTTTTTTAGGTCTGGTGTTGATCTCCCTGACCATGCCTGAAATGATAGGCCAAAAATTTGTATGACCACTAAATAAAAGGCCGTTTTTCTACCTATGATTGATTTTCTAGCAACCTTTATCTTTTTCTTTGCGGTTATCGACCCGATCGGTACGGTACCTGTGTTTATTGCTGTAACACGAAAGTTTGATGATGCTGCAAAACGAAAAATTGCGTTGATTGCCACCTTGGTATCGGTCGCGATTCTTTTATTCTTTATGGTTATGGGCGAGCTGATTCTCGATGCAATGAATATTTCACTGCCAGCTTTTCAGATTGCTGGTGGCATCGTTCTGTTCTTGTTTGCCTTGTCGATGATCTTTGGTGACAGTAAACCTGAAGAAGAAATCAAAATGGCTAAAGGCCATCATGATACAGCCATTTTTCCGTTAGCCGTTCCGTCTATTGCGGGACCAGGTGCTATGTTGGCTGCGGTTTTGATGACAGAAAAAGCCAAGTTTAATTTTCTGGAGCAACTTCAAACGGCTGCCATGATGCTGTTGGTACTTTTGGTGGTGTATCTGTTGATGCTGGGCTCAAACTTGATAAACCGTATTATCGGCAGTAGCGGTGCCAGTGTCATCAGTCGGGTAATGGGGCTGATTTTGGCCGCTGTTGCAACCACGAATACCTTGAATGGCATTAAGCTGTATTTTGGATTGTGACGGATAGCCACTTTCGAATACATAATTCGTGTCGAACTGCTCACAGTTAAAGTTGAAATATAACTCTGCAGCTGGAAATAAAAAGAAGTTTTCGGATATACCTCCCCAAGCGCAAACAGTTATTGCATTCGTGTCTTTTCAATATGGAGTGTAGTGTTAACAGCGATGTGCTTTTTGATTTCCTGCAAAGAGCATGAGGCGTCTCCAGAGTATCTTATTCTTGATCAGGGGTTACGCGGCATTTGACAACATTGATGGAACTGTACGTCAGGAGCGTTCAATTCTTGCGTTTTCAGATGACCAGATGGCTGACTCTTGTGAGTCCTATTGGAAAGCAATGACTAAGTACTCTGTATTGGAGTCAGTCAACAATCAGCTAGTAAAAAGTGAATACCTTGTCTGTGACGGTTTGGCGGCTTTGTCTGAGTTTAAACCTTATCAGGAAACCAATGAAAACCTACAGATAGGAAAGTTACTTTTAACGAAGCTTGATCTGAGATCTTTTCCGAGCTCATTTCGTCGTTTAGCGAGTGATGGAAGCTATACGTTTGCTGATTTATTTCCTGAGGAGTCTAAGTCTGATTTCAACGGGGTAATTTACAATGCAGAAGATTGGGTGTTTAGTTTATCGGTTGTAGCAGTTGTGGATGCAAATAATAATTCCAGCCAAGATTGGGTGGTTCAGATTGCAGATGAATCAAAAACAGGAAACTATCGACAGTATGCAACTCTGTTGAT
>JBFHTA010000258.1:0-5771 GCA_041590855.1 Pseudomonadales bacterium | reverse complement strand
CGCAATGGTTTCACGACGAATACGGGAATCCGCAAAGGCCACGTCTTCCGGAATGTTTGGATCAAGGTGATGACATACCATCAACATGTCCAAATGCTCGTCCACCGTATTGATGGTGTAAGGACGAGTTGGATTGGTTGAAGAAGGTAAAACGTTGGATTCACCACAGGCTTTGATGATGTCCGGCGCGTGTCCACCACCCGCACCTTCGGTGTGATAGGTATGAATCACCCGGCCTTTCAGCGCGGCTAATGTGTCTTCCACAAATCCGGATTCATTCAGTGTGTCGGTGTGAATGGCCACCTGAACATCGTGCTCTTCCGCCACCGACAAACAACAATCGATAGACGCAGGCGTGGTGCCCCAGTCTTCATGCAGTTTTAAGCCAATGGCACCGGCGTCTACCTGCTCACGTAACGCTTCTGGCAAGGACGCATTCCCTTTCCCTAAGAAGCCGATGTTCATCGGTAACTCATCCACCGCTTGCAGCATCTTGCCAATGTGCCATGGCCCCGGCGTACAAGTGGTCGCGTTAGTGCCCGTGGCTGGGCCGGTGCCACCACCAATCATGGTGGTGATGCCCGACATTAAGGCTTCTTCGACCTGTTGCGGACAGATGAAATGAATGTGCGCGTCGATGGCACCCGCCGTCAGAATCTGACCTTCGCCGGCAATCACTTCAGTGCCTGGCCCGACATTAATGGTCACGCCCGGTTGGGTGTCCGGGTTACCCGCCTTACCAATGGCACAAATGCGGCCATCGTTAATCGCAACATCGGCTTTGATGATGCCGGTTACGTCCAAAATCAGCGCGTTGGTAATCACGGTATCCGGCACTTTGTCCGAAGTATCCTGGCTCTGACCCATGCCATCACGAATTACCTTACCGCCACCGAACTTCACTTCATCGCCGTACACAGTGAAGTCTTTCTCTGGCGAAATGAATAATTCGGTGTCGCCCAAACGTACTTTGTCGCCGACGGTTGGGCCGTACATATCTACATAGGCTTTACGATCTATGGTTGTCATTGTGTTCGTCCTATCCCTTATACCTTGCCCATCACATCGCCACGGAAACCGTACACAGTTTTCGTTCCCGCATACTCCACCAGCTCAACCTCACGGGTCTGACCCGGCTCGAAACGCACCGCCGTGCCCGCCGGAATGTTCAAGCGATAGCCCTTGGTTACCTCACGATCAAATTGAAGGGAAAGATTAGTTTCGTAGAAATGATAATGAGAGCCCACCTGGATGGGACGGTCGCCCGAATTCGACACTTGAACCGTGACCGTATTACGACCTTCATTCAAAACAATCGGCTCATCCGCAACTATGTATTCACCAGGAATCATCTTGCTGGTTGAACTTGTATTACTACCCCCTGCCATACCACTCTCCTTATGCTATCGGATTATGAACCGTCACCAGTTTGGTACCGTCCGGAAAGGTCGCTTCCACTTGCACTTCATGCAGCATGGCATCGATACCGTCCATCACTTCATCACGACTGATCACCTGACGACCTTCGTTCATCAGTTCGGCCACGGTTTTACCATCTCGCGCACCTTCCATGATGTACGCCGAAATCAGGGCGATACACTCCGGGTAGTTGAGTTTCACACCACGTTGTCGGCGTTTTTCTGCTAACTCGGCGGCCACAAAAATAAGCAACTTATCTTTTTCTCTGGGTGAGAGTTCCATAACATCCTCGTTGAGTGTTCCATAGCCAGGTAAACAGCAAACTAAAGCCAAGCACAATAACCAAGCATAAAGTTGAGTTTCTGCTTACTTTCGGCCTCTTTTCTTCCAAAATTAGACTAGACTAATGACCGGTATACAGGGTTAAAGGGGTTTTATATAACCTTGTTCAATCAACCGTATTTACTGATCAAATAATCAATAACCACTATTTCTTACATTAGGTATTCCAAATTCTCGGTGGGCACGCACCACGTTGGTTTACCTCGTTTCGTTGCCACGCCCAATATTGGGTAAACACTTTTTTAGCGGTTTCAGAGCAAGCGCCAAGATAGCGCACAGCAGTTACACCTGGTTTCACCGTTACCGAGACCATTCCACCCTTGGCTAATTGTTCCAATTCTTCTCGCTGTTCTTCACTCAATTCCAATAACGCATCAGAACTGATCAGCATACTGCCAAATACGGGTTGCCCTGCTAAACCGGCACGGGCGCTCATAATTCCTGAGTCGGCATCAATGACATTATTTTCAATATGCACCAAACGCCCATCGCGTTTAATCGACAACAACTGACGCACCGATCCCCGTTCAAACCAGTCTTCACTGCTGGGCCGCCCCATACAGACGATATCCCACCCCATAAAGGTGCCGGAACCTTCCAGCTCGACTTCAGTAATCAGTTCCCCCTTGGCTCCATCAAAAATAATGGTTTCCTGCGGCAGCCATTCCATCACAGCCTGATCAGCCACAGTCAGGCTAACTCTTTGATATTGCTTACGATCGGTAATGTTATTGTAGATCTTGCCTGCGGAAGGCGTCGTCACAAGAGCTTGGGCCTTAGGCCCCAAATGGAAGGCTATGGTCAGATAATCTCCGGCCACCAAACCACCCGGTGGATGCAGCAAATACAAATGACTGCACAGATCACCTTCGGGATAAAACGGCCGCTGTACGCGCAAGGGGCCAAAACTTTGTGTTTTCCCCAATCGAGTCTTTCCATCAAGATACACCAGCTCCGCCTGATAGTGCGCCAACCAATGCAGGTTGGGATCGAGCTTTGAGGTTCCTACTGGTGCATCCGCCATAATTTGATCGTTCAACGGTCTTCCTTAATCCTGAAAAAATCGAGCTTACAAATTCATTGCAAAGTGTTTGCCAGATAAATACATAACCATATAGACAGCTTTTAATAATACTTTAGTACCAGCAGCACCGCATTAAACCTGCACTTAGCTTGTGCAGAACTCCTTTAAAATAAATAAGATAATTGTCGTACTAAATTATTTTTGAACCATCTCAGTGCTACACCCAAAAGTAGCGCACCAAAATATTGCACCAACAAACCAGTTAGACAACTTTTATTCCGGTTAAGTCCCATAACCATAAGCATTAGCCAAGTATGGCACAGCCGTTGCTGTAACCAAGATCAATCGACTCAGCTCGAGACTCACAATCAAAAGGTTAAGGTTGGCTAACCAAACATAAGGAATACACCACCGACACAGAAAAGGACATTCAGAGGCAACCCAATTACATAACCGCCCGTTCTTTTCTTCGCTCGATTCCGTTTGGTTTAGCCAACCATATCAGTACCAACATACATAAAAAATGACTCATTAGAGAACAAGGAATCACGATGAAAAGCATTAAGAAACTTTCGCAATTTTCTGCATTAGCGCTTTCTGTATCATTTGGCTCTGCAGCGATGGCAGCGGACGACACCATCAAGGTCGGCGTATTGCACTCGCTTTCCGGCACCATGGCGATTTCTGAAACCACGCTGAAAGATACCGTGCTGATGATGATCGAAGAGCAGAACAAAGCCGGCGGCTTACTAGGCAAGAAACTTGAGCCTGTTGTTGTAGACCCGGCATCTAACTGGCCGCTGTTTGCAGAGAAAGGTCGAGAGTTACTTTCCAAAGAAAAAGTAGACGTCATTTTCGGCTGCTGGACATCGGTTTCCCGTAAGTCTGTTCTTCCGGTAGTTGAAGAGCTGAACGGTTTGATGTTCTACCCGGTTCAGTACGAAGGGGAAGAATCCTCGAAAAACGTATTCTACACAGGGGCTGCGCCAAACCAGCAAGCAATTCCGGCAGTGGACTACCTAATGAGTGAAGAAGGTGGCAATGTTAAGCGTTTCGTACTTGCTGGCACCGACTATGTATACCCACGTACCACCAACAAAATTCTTGAAGCCTACCTGAAATCAAAAGGCGTGGCTGAAAAAGACATCATGATCAACTACACGCCGTTCGGTCACTCCGATTGGCAAACCATTGTAAGCGACATTAAGAAGTTTGGTGCGGCAGGCAAGAAAACAGCGGTTATCTCCACCATCAACGGTGACGCAAACGTACCCTTTTACAAAGAGCTGGGTAACCAAGGCGTTTCAGCAGAAGACATTCCTGTAATCGCTTTCTCGGTAGGTGAAGAAGAATTGTCGGGCATCGACACTGGTCCTCTAGTGGGTCACTTGGCGGCCTGGAACTACTTCCAAAGCGCGGAAAGCGACGTCAATGAAGAATTCATCGAGAAGTGGAAGAAGCACGTCGGCAATGAAGACCGTGTCACCAACGACCCAATGGAAGCTACTTACATCGGTTTCAAAATGTGGGCAAAAGCGGTTGAAATCGCAGGCACAGAAGAGGTCGATGCCGTTCGTGAAGCCATGTATGGCATCACAGTTCCTAACCTGACGGGTGGTACGGCCGTGATGAACACCAACCACCACCTAACCAAGCCGGTATTGATTGGCGAAATCCAGGACGACGGTCAGTTTGAAATTGTATGGCAAACCAAAAAAGGCGTGATCGGCGACGCCTGGACCGACCATTTGCCAAGCAGTTCTAAAGTAGTTGCTGACTGGACCGCACCAATCAACTGCGGTAACTACAACATCGAAACCAGCGTATGCTCTGGTCAGAACTACGAATAATCGATCATTAACTCATTCTGATGTTTCAGGCCATAAGGGATTTGGCCTGAACATCCTTTGAAAGTATTTCCTCTGAACTTTATAAATGCCTGCTCAATGGGTAGGGGTATTTTTGGTTCCGAGATCATGAATTGAACGTATCTTTGGAATACATCATGACCAGGTTCAAACTCATTTTCGCGTTGTTCTCATCGCTTATTCTGGCAAGCCTCAGCTACGGCTCGCCCTCATCCATAGAAGCCCAATTTGAAGGGCTGAAATCCAAAAAGACCAACGAACGCATTGACGCCGTTCAAGCCATTGCCACCACCGGCGACGCACAGGCCACCACAGTGCTGAGCCAAATGCTGGAAGGCAAACTTTATTACGTTAAAGCCACTGGCCAATTTGTTTACATTGAAAAAGGTGAAGGTAAGCAATACACCGCCTACAGTGCTCTAACGAATGAAGTCATTGGTGACTTTAAGAAAAGCAAACTGAAAAAGATCCGGGTTAATAACAAAATTCGTGGTGAAATACGAACCGCACTTGCCGGTTTACAGCTCAATGCCAACAACGAAGACACCCGCCTGACTGCGGTTCGTAACCTCAGAGATGCATTGGACGCCGAACTGTTACCAACACTCGCTGCCAAGCTGGACACCGAAACTTCATCCAGCGTTTTGGAGGCCATCGAAACCACCATTGCGGCCATCCAGCTTAAGCACGGTGATTTAGCCACTCAAACGTCGGCTGCCGCACAATTGGAAAGCAGTGATGACCCTAAAGTACTCGCGCTGCTTAACCAAACCAAAGCACAACTCACTCAGACCGACGCCAGTGCGGAACAGAAAGCCTTAATCGCCGCGATTGATAAATCTATTGAAGCCATCGAATCCCGTCAGGAACTCTACGGCGTTGCGGAAAACCTGTTCTTTGGTTTGAGCTTAGGTTCCGTGCTGTTACTTGCTGCAATTGGCTTAGCCATTACCTTCGGCGTAATGGGCGTAATCAACATGGCCCACGGCGAGATGATGATGCTGGGCGCCTATACCACCTTCGCCATTCAATGGCTGTTTCCGAACTTCATTGATTACTCCTTATTCATTGCCATTCCTGCTGCCTTCCTGGTATCCGGTTTGGTGGGCATTCTGATT
>JBFHTA010000257.1:0-5784 GCA_041590855.1 Pseudomonadales bacterium | reverse complement strand
TGTGAAATAATCACTAACTTACGACGTGAATGAGGTTGCTCAACCCGATACCAATCCAGGCACAAGACATCGTGATCGTCCGTATCAATTCGTTCGCGAGCACTGAAAGGCAAATGTAATTTCCGGAATAACGACGGATAGATGGTGCTAAAGTGACCATTCCTTAACCACCAGGGTGCCCGGTAGCTCGATGCTTCAACTAACATAATTGCCTCTTATGAGTTGCCTCTCTTTCCCTGAAAGGAGGAAATGCCTGTAGCTTTGAAAACCGCTATTAGGCCGAAATCCCAGCGAAAGGTCAAAATCACTTACCTTATAAAATGGCTTGACCAAAGAAATGAATAGTGGTTCACTTCTTCAAAAAGTGAATCAAGGTTCATATTATGGTCTACAGAACCACTCCTAATACCGAAGCTAAAAAGGCCGAGAGCCGTGAACGCCTATTGGAGGCCGGTTTCAACTTAGTACTGGAAGCCGGTTTTACTCAACTAACGATCAGTAAAGTAGCGCAACGGGCGCAAGTCGCCACAGGCACGGTTTACCGTTACTTTGCCTCTAAAGGGGAACTGTGTGAGGAAATTTTCCTAAAAGCGACCCAGGCCGAACTGGAGAAAGTCAAGAACACCTGCCAAACACCAGGAAAAACCCCACTTGAACGAATGCAAACAACCTTGACCGAGTTTGCCTATAGAGCCATCAAAGGTCGTCGATTGGCTTACGCCCTGATTGCAGAACCCGTAGATAGTATGCTCGACGAAACCCGGCTCCAGTTTCGTCGTGCTTACGCAGAGGAATTTGCCAAGCTCATTCGAGAAGGAGTGCTCTGTGGTGAGCTTCGCAACCAACACCCAATGACCTCTGCCACAGCCATTGTCGGAGCGATGACCGAAGGCCTGGTTGGGCCGCTTTCACCGGACAATTACGATCCGATCGAAAGCCAACAGCTAACCACTAATATTGTTGAATTCTGCATCAGGGCATTAGTCCGTTGATCGAATACTGAATAAGCCACTAAAGAACTGGAATCCCATCATGACTCACCATAATAATCCTAATAATTCGGTGCTATCAGAAACCCACGACGTTGTTAACCAGCTACATCCATTAGAGAACTACAATCTCTACACTCAGGACACAGCACTTCAGCAAGCGGTTGAACGAAATGGCGGTAGCTGGGCAAATGAAGAACTGGCTGCCTTTGGTGCATTAACCGGGTCACCGGAAGTGATTGATTGGGGATTCCAATCCAACAAACACAAACCCAGCTTCAGAACCCATGACAGGTTTGGTCGACGAGTGGACCAAGTGGATTTTCACCCAAGTTATCACCACCTGATGCAGCAAGCCATTGAACACGGATTACACGCCAGCCCCTGGCTAAACCCCCAGCCCGGTGCCCATGTCGCTAGAGCTGCAAAAACCTACATGCAGACTCAAGTAGAAGCTGGCCACGGCTGTCCGATCACAATGACCTTTGCCTGTACCCCTACCTTTTTAAAACAACCCGACCTTGCAAACGAATGGCTACCGAAGATCCATGCTCTGAAATACGACCCAAGCAATAAACCGTATTTTGACAAAACCGGTTTAACCATCGGCATGGGCATGACCGAAAAGCAAGGCGGTTCAGACGTTCGAGCCAACACCACCCGTGCCGAAGCCGTTGACCAACCTGGCCCTGGTGCCGTGTATCGGCTGATTGGTCATAAGTGGTTTTTATCCGCCCCTATGTGCGATGGTTTTTTGGTACTGGCGCAGGCCAAAGGGGGGTTGTCCTGCTTTTTAGTGCCCCGTTGGCAACCGGACGGCAGCCGTAACCCAATGCACATTCAGCAACTCAAAGACAAGATGGGTAATGTTTCCAATGCTTCCAGTGAAGTGGAGTTCCGGGGAGCGATGGCTTGGCTTATCGGGGAAGAAGGTCGTGGAGTCGCCAACATTCTGGAAATGGTTGCCCTGACCCGGTTTGATTGTATGGTGGGTTCGTCTGCCGGTATGCGACAAGCTGTGAGCCAGATTCTTCACCACAGTCAACATCGCAGTGTCTTTGGAAAACCGCTGATAGATCAACCCTTGATGCAGAATGTATTGGCGGATCTGGCTCTGGAAAGCGAAGCCGCCATGTCTCTGTCAATGCGAATGGCCAAAGCGCTCGATCACATGGCCACCGACGAACACGAAGCCTTATTGTTGCGCATAGGCACCGCCATCGGAAAATACTGGATCTGTAAGCGAACCCCGGCACATGCCTATGAAGCCATGGAATGCATCGGTGGAGCCGGCGTTATGGAAGATTGCATCATGCCCCGCTTATATCGTGAAGCGCCAATCAACGCCATTTGGGAAGGCAGTGGCAATGTGCAATGCCTGGATGTGCTGCGCGCCCTACAGAAATCCCCAAACACCAAGGATGCATTACTAAAAGAATTAAACTCGGCGAAAGGGGCAAACCCGGATTACGATCAGGCCCTCAAACTTGCCAGTCGTCAGTTAAACGACTTGAGCACCTTCGAATCCCAAGGACGGCTTGTGGTTGAAAAGCTGGCCATGCTCTTACAAGCCAGCGTGTTGATTAGCGCAGGAAACGAACAAGTTTCAGATTTGTTCTGTACTGCACGGCTTAGCCCGGATTCAGGCCACTTATTCGGAACCATTCCCACTGGCGGTTTGACGACCTACACAGCCAAGGGGTACTCGCTTAAAACGTATTTAGAGCGTGCAGCAATGTAAAATGGTTCTAATAAAAAAGAACCAACTGATCAACAACCACGATCCTTTTTGTCGATTTTTTGACCTTAAACCATCAAACGTAACAAAATGTAAAAGCAGGCATCAGGATTTATAACAAAAACACAACAGATTAAATTTCGTACAAGTGTGACAATGATCACATCCTTTCACAGTATGTGAGCGTTTGAGAGCGTTTTGGATCTTTCATTTTTGTTTTGGCCGCCTTTTTTAAGGCGGCTTTTTTATGCCTGAACGCCAGTCAGCATGCCCTCAATGTATCGGTTCAATTTTTGAACAATCCTTCCCAAAAACTCTTACAGACCGAAAACAACTTCCTTCATATACTGACTATTAGATTAGCTTTGTAGGTCTTCTTACGGAAAACATGCAAGGTTAATGCTTCCTTAAGTGCTAGCTTTTGTTATTTAGGTTCGGATCTTCCGAACCTTTTTTTTGCCCGAGATTTATCCAACGCAATGGCCGATATTCCCGGGGTGCACTATCAGACTAAAACTTTTTAAGCAGCAGTTCCTTAGCCTCAGACACCAAACGCGTCAGGTAGTCGCTCCCTCCACGATCCGGATGTACTTTCTGCATCAAGGATTTATAGGCTTTTATAATTTCATCTTTGCTGGCATGTTCATCGACACCCAAAATTTCATAGGCTTCCTGTTCACTTAACGGGCCACTGTGATGATCAAAGGACGCTCCACTCGATTGCCCCCTGGATTGGCCGCCTTGCGACTGATGTGCATTTAACACATCTGCAAATCGTTCTTGCCATTGCTGGCCGTAAGTTTGCTGAAGAAACGCCGCTAATAATTGCGCCGACTTCATGTCTTCTGTAAGACACGCCTTCAACAAGACCTTAAGATCGGACTCGGACAAATCACTCAATGAACGATCTTTCAGTTCGCCTTTTAATACCGAGCCATTCAACCTTCCGGACAGCGGATTCACATTTAGTTTCACCCATTCCCCGGTTAACTGGCCTTGCTGTTGTTTCTGCTGTCGCCACTGAAAGGCATAAGGAATCAAACGCTGTAAGTAAGGAAGTACCGACTTAGCCAACGGTAGTAATGCACCAACAGCAGCAGTAATCCAGTGAGCCCTGCCTGTCAAAAACAAGAGAATCAAAACCGCAGCCGAGCCCCAAAGCGCATACGTCCACAAGGATTTACTGCGTTGTTTGGGAGCCTGTTGCTTCCACCAGCGCAAGCCATACCAGATCAAGAAAATCACTGCGATTAAAAGGAGAATACGAGACATCCGGACAACCTACCCTAAGCCAAACAAAACGTTTCGAACGAGATACAAAATGAAAACGAGTGTACCTGAAAATTCAGTAAACTAGGAAACCTCGACTCTATCACATTTTTCAGAACGACTGCCCTACTCCATGCTAATACAGACCGATCACCATACCCTAACCTTGTACAACAACCTATTTGTGATTGTGCCCCATCCCGGATATGAGCTCACAACCGAGTATTTCGCAGAACTGAAATCACATATTGTTAAACACCAGAGCGATCATTACCGGATCTTGTTCTTTCCGCACAGTAAGTACTCTATCAATGTCTGTGCAGTGAAAGACCTGATCAATTTACCCACAAACGTGGTTTTGGGTATAGTATCAGGGTCAGAGCGCACTCGTATGGTATTTAAATTTCTAACGGACATGTGTCCTGGAATCCAGGTGCTTGATGACGTAGATGCCATGAATCGTTGGTTAGGCAGCCGCTGAAGCCGGCTACTACCGTAGAAACATACCAGACCAACTTTACTTGCAATACGATGTCGGGCAACGCACTATACTGGCCAAAAAATAAACGTATAAAAATCGACCTTACACGGAAGCAGTTCCCAAGTGAACGACTGTACAACCGAGCAAATTAAAGCGGCACTCGATCATGGATTCAAACGTCTGACGTTTTCGGACCCGGCTTTGGAAACCCAGTATCAAAGGTTTTACTTTGATCACTACTTCCGTGCGGCGTTTCTACCCTTATTGATCGGCCTGAGTGTCTATCTCGGGTTTATCTTTGCCGACATGCTTATTATTCCCCAGTTGGTCGATAAAAGTATTCTACTGCGCTCCGCCGTTACGATTCCTTGTGTACTGTATTTGTGTTTACTCAGATGGGGCCCCAGCTCGCATTGGCAATACGTTCTGGCTACTGTGATGCTAGGCCTGATCAATGCGTCCATTGTGCTGCTTGGCTATTGGGCCGCACAACAGGGTCAACACTACTACCAAAGTGGAACGTTGCTGGCCATCATGCTGGGCTGCACGCTGGCTCGCTTACCCTTTAGCTATGCCTTTATCAGCACTCTGATCATGCTGATCAGCTATGCCATGATCATTGGCATTCCCCAGGCGTCACCACCAGATATTTTTACCAATAACCTGTTTATTTGCTTCGGGGTGGCATTTTTTGGCCTAGTGGGTAACTACCAAATTAATCACGGACTTAGACAAAGCTATTTACAAAGTCTGTTACTTAACGCCGAAAAGGAAAGCCTGCACCAGGAAAAACAACGCTTCCAGCAGATTTCACACATCGACCAATTAACCGGCTTACACAACCGACGCTATCTCGATCAGGGATATGCAGAGCTTTGGCAGCAAGCCTATCAAAACGCCAGCCAGATCAGTGTGTTGATGATTGATATTGATCGTTTCAAAGAATTTAATGATTTGGTAGGACACCACAAAGGCGATGAAATTCTTGCTGTGGTCGCCAAAAGTCTGAAAGAATCCGTAAGAGCCAGTTCCGATTTATTAGCCCGTTACGGCGGCGAAGAGTTCACCATCGTTTGCTCTGGTATGCCCAAACAACAGGCAGAAACCCTGGCTGAAAAGCTACGGCAACATATTTATTCTTTAGCCATTGAACACCCGGCAGGTGGTGTTCTCTCGGTCAGTATTGGCGTTGCGTCCACCACACCTACTGAACACTCACAACACGCTCAGGAACAACTGCAACAATTAGCGGATCAAGCCTTGTATCGCGCCAAACAAAAAGGCAGAAACCGGGTGGAATCTGCCTA
>JBFHTA010000256.1:0-5818 GCA_041590855.1 Pseudomonadales bacterium | reverse complement strand
TTACCTTCCATATCAGGCTGAGCCTTGATAATTTCTTTCTCTTTTTCTACTGCTTCAGCTGGCATATCTTCGCCTTTAACAACACGAGGATTTACCGCAGTAATATGCATAGCGATATCTTTAGCCAATTCAGCTTCGCCTGCAGACAAAGCAACTACAGAAGCAATACGGTTGTTAGAGTGAACATAACCATCAACCATCGCACCTTCAACAATCACAGCACGACGAACTGTCATGTTCTCACCGATTTTCTGAACCAACGCCTGACGAGTTTCCTCTAGCTCACCCGCCATGATTGCTTCAATATCAGTTGTCTTTTCAGCGAATGCTTTATCAAGAACACTGTTAACTAACGCCAAGAAAGCCTCATCACGAGCAACGAAGTCAGTCTCACAGTTAACTTCCAAGATAACAGCATAAGAGTTGTCGTCTGCAACTTTAACTGCTACAACACCATCAGCCGCAGTACGATCAGCCTTCTTAGCCGCTTTCAAACCTGAGTTCTTACGAAGATTTTCGATCGCTAGATCGATGTCACCATCTGTTTCTTTAAGTGCTTTTTTACACTCAAGCATACCCAAACCGGTACGCTCACGTAATTCTTTTACTTGTGCAGCTGAAATTGCCATGTCTATCAACCTCAAAAAATTTTTAACGATAAATCAGAAATAGGGGGCCAAGCCCCCTATTCTCAGAAAAAGATATGAAACCTAAGTGACAGATTATTCTGCCGCTGCAGCTTCTTCTTTAACTTCAACAAACTCATCAGCAGACGCTTCTGTTGCTTCAAGTACAGTATCAGCAACTGATTTAGCATATAGCTGAATTGCGCGAATCGCGTCATCGTTACCAGGGATAACGAAATCAACACCATCAGGGTCACTGTTAGTATCAACGATACCTACCACAGGAATGCCCAACTTATTCGCTTCGTTCACAGCAATACGCTCATGATCAACATCAACAACAAAAAGGATATCCGGAAGACCGCCCATATCCTTAATACCACCGATACCTAGCTCCAGCTTAGCCATTTCACGCTGACGCAAAAGCGCTTCTTTCTTAGTCAACTGTTCAAAAGTACCGTCTTGAGCTTGCTGTTCAAGTTCACGCAAACGACGAATAGACTGACGAATTGTCTTGTAGTTTGTCAGCATACCACCCAACCAACGATGGTTTACGTATGGCATACCACAACGCTGAGCTTCTTCTTTGATGATCTTACCAGCTTGACGCTTAGTACCAACGAAAAGAACCTTGTTCTTGTTACCAGCTGCTTTCTTGATTGCTTCAAGAGCTTCATTGAACGCAGGAACAGTGTGCTCCAGGTTGATGATATGAATCTTGTTGCGAGCACCAAAAATGAATTTGCCCATTTTTGGATTCCAGAAACGAGTCTGGTGACCGAAGTGTACGCCTGCTTTTAGCAGATCACGCATAGAAACTTGAGACATTTTAAATACCTTAATATTTGGGTTATACCTCCGCACAACGTCTAAATCCAACCATTTGGCACCCGGACTTAAACTATCGCTGCGCGTGTGTTATTTACCCGCCTTTTCAACGGGCGGCACTTTATACCATATTACTTAAGATAATTAAAGCACATCACCGGAAGCCCTATTCCTGAAACAGAGATCTCTTACAGCCGGTCTTATACCCTGTCTTTTAATCGCCAGCTTCGCTAAAATAGCTGACCAAATCAAACTGGATTAACTAGGAATTTCCAAATCTCATGTCAGTCACCATTAAAACGCCAGAAGAAATCGAAAAGATGCGTGTTGCCGGCCGTCTAGCGGCTGAAGTTCTTGAAATGATCGAAGAGCATGTTAAACCTGGCGTTACTACCGGTCAGCTGGACCAAATTTGCCACGACTACATAGTCAACGTACAGAATGCGATTCCTGCACCCTTAAACTATAAAGGGTTCCCTAAATCCATTTGCACCTCAGTCAATCACGTTATTTGCCACGGCATTCCTAGCGACAAAAAAGTATTAAAGAATGGCGACGTCATTAATATCGATATCACCGTGATTAAAGACGGTTACCATGGCGACACCAGCAAAATGTTTTTCGTAGGCAAACCTACTGTTCAGGCAGAGCGTTTAGCCCGTATTACTCAGGAATGCCTATACATCGGCATTGAGATGGTCAAACCGGGAGTACGTCTTGGCGACATCGGCCACGCAATTCAAAAGCACGCTGAATCAAACTACTATTCAGTCGTTCGGGAGTACTGTGGCCACGGCATTGGCAAGGTATTCCATGAAGACCCTCAAGTCATGCATTACGGTAAGCCAGGCACAGGTATGGAACTTCAGGAAGGCATGACCTTTACCATTGAGCCAATGATCAATGCAGGAAAACGCCACACCAAATTACTGCCTGATGGCTGGACCGTAGTAACAAAAGATCACAAACTGTCTGCCCAATGGGAACACACGTTAGCAGTTACCGCAGACGGTGTAGAAGTATTAACCAAACGTAAAGAAGAGCGTTTTTAATAAGCGCTCTCTTTTTGCCTGATACTTATCCGCTTTTAAAGAGCGTCTTTTCAGCAGAGCATACGAATGAGCACCTATACGCCAGACACCAGCCTATTTAGTCAGGACTATTTCGAAAACGCCCTTTCCTTTGGCAATTCAATCATTAACACCCTCAAACAAATGATTGCAGACGGCGACGAAGCATTGGATACTCGCTTCAAGTCTGGCGATAACATCCACCACCTCATTTATGACCGGGCCTGGTTGATCGATCAAATCCTAATTCAGGCTTGGAAGCACAGCAGCCTGAACGAAGTCGAACATTGCTCACTGATCGCTGTCGGCGGCTATGGACGAGGAGAGCTCCACCCCAAATCAGACATTGATGTTCTTTTGCTGTTTGATGCAGAACAGCCTGAAAACCACCAGGAAGCCATCGAACAATTTTTGACACTGCTATGGGATCTCAATCTGAACATCGGGCACAGTGTACGAACTATCGCTGAGTGCCAGGAAGAAGCACAAAAAGACATTACTGTCACCACTAACCTGATGGAAGCCCGCGCCATTACCGGCGACGAAAACATTTTACACAAGATGAATTCGCTGACCGGACCTTCCTTCATCTGGGACAGCAAATCCTTCTTTAAGGCCAAGTGGGAAGAGCAACAGCAACGCCATAAAAAATTCAATAACATCGAGTACAACCTGGAACCCAACATCAAAGCTTCGCCAGGTGGTTTACGCGACATTCAGACCATTATGTGGATCACCAAGCGTCAGTATGGTGCCAACTCGATGGACGAACTGGTGCGTCTTAGTGTACTCAACGATGAAGAGCTGGACATGCTCGAGCGCGGGCAAGAGTTTCTATGGCGTGTTCGCTATGCATTACACATGATTGCAGGCCGCCCGGAAGATCGACTCCTGTTTGATCATCAGAGAAAAATTGCTGAGTTCTTCGGCTATCAGGATAACGGAAACCGACTCGCCGTCGAGCAATTAATGCAACGCTACTACCGCACAGTACTACAACTGGGCGAGCTGAATGACGTCATTATTCAGCACTTCAATGAAACCATTCTAATGGCGGACGAGCCCGACGAAATTGTCGATTTAAACGAGCGCTTTCACATTCGAAACCAATTTATTGAAGTTAAGCACCCCAAGGTATTTGCAGAACAACCCTCAGCGATGCTGGAAATTTTCCTGCTAATGGCCCGCACCGATGGAGTAAAAGGCGCACGAGCTACCACCATCCGGGATTTGAGAAACCATCGCCATCTGATTGATGATAATTTCCGTGCCGATCCAATTAATACCAGCATCTTCATGGCATTAATGAGGACACCCACCCGCTTGGTGACTCAGCTATGGCGCATGCGAAAGTGGGGCATCCTTGGTCGATACTTGCCTGAGTTCGCCAGTATCACAGGTCAGATGCAACACGACTTATTCCACATATATACGGTTGACGCTCACACCCTTCAAGTCGTCCGGAATCTTCGCCGTTTCCGCTTTGCCGACACCCGCGATCAGTATCCGCTGGCCAGCCGCTTGATTCATGAGCTCCCAAAAGTCGAGTTGGTTTATATTGCCGGCTTATATCATGACATTGCCAAAGGCCGAGGTGGCGATCACTCCGAACTGGGCGCTGTCGATGCCCGTAAGTTCTGCGAAAAGCACGGCTTAAATAAATGGGAAACCGACTTGGTCAGCTGGCTGGTTGAAAACCACTTATTAATGTCGATGACTGCACAACGAAAAGACATCAGCGACCCTGAAGTCATTTTAGAGTTTGCCGAAAAAGTACAGGATAAAAATCATTTAGATTACTTATTCTTATTAACAGTAGCCGACATCAACGCCACAAACCCAACACTTTGGAACAGCTGGCGAGCTTCTTTAATGCGCCAACTTTATACGGAAACCTGGCGCGCCTTGCGTCGAGGCCTGGAAAACCCGATCAACCCGCAAGAATATCTGAAAGACAGAGAAGATTCCGTCCTTGAGCTGATGTTCGACACCCCCTATCCGGAATCTCAAATACGCGAACTTCTAGGGCAATTGGGGCAAGACTATGTTTTCCGAAATACCCCCACAGAGATAGCCTGGCACGTATCGGCCATTCTAGCTCACAAAGATCCGAATCAACCCCTGATTGAATTGAGAGAAACCACCGATCGTGAGCACGAAGGCGGCACAGAGATTTTCGTTTACACCCGAGACGAAAAACACTTATTTGCGGTGACCGCCTCAGTCATGGAAAACCTGAACCTGAACATTCAGGACGCCCAGATCATCATTTCAGAAAGTGGCTTTACACTGAATAGTTTTATTGTACTGGACGACTCCGGCTCACCGATTGGCGAGCACAGTCTACGAATCGAGGAAATCAAAGCCAGTCTGATTGTTGCCCTGCAAGACCCGAGCAATTATCTGGAGCTGATCAGCAAGCGCACTCCGCGACAGCTTAAACAGTTCAAGATGCCAGCGGAAGTCATCATTCACAATGATGCCATTAAACAAGTTACGGTAGTTGAAGTAACTGCACCAGACCGCCCAGGCGCACTCGCAATGATAGGCAGAGTATTTGTTGAGTTTGATGTAAGGCTACAAAACGCCAAAGTTGCCACCTTAGGCGAGAAAATTGACGATATTTTCTACATCACTGATATGGACAATAACCCGATCAGTGACCCGGACATCTGCATTTCGCTTCAACAAACGCTATGCAAAACGCTGGATGAACACTCAAGAAATCAATAATTCAAGAATAAAACAAATTATCAGCGCCTTTGCATCACCTGCAAAGCGCGCAAAGGACTCGACATGAACCCGGACTTAGCAAAACTACAGCCCTATCCGTTTGAAAAGCTGGCCAAGCTGAAAGAAGGTGTTACGCCACCTGTAGACAAACAACACATCGCTCTATCCATCGGAGAGCCCAAGCACCCGGCACCTCAGTTTGTCTTGGACACACTAATAGAATCCCTACCGGAAATGGAACGCTACCCCAGTACCAAGGGATTGCCTGAATTGAGGGCAACCATTGCGAACTGGCTTACACAACGCTTTCAATTAAATCATTGCGACGCAGAGTCTCAGGTTTTGCCGGTCAATGGCACACGCGAAGCAATTTTTGCATTCACTCAAGCCGCGATTGACCGTACCGCCAGCAACCCATTGGTAGTAAGCCCGAACCCTTTTTATCAGATTTATGAAGGCGCGGCCTATTTGAGTGGAGCAACACCCCACTTCTTACCTTGCCTGGAAGACAATCATTTCATCCCTGATTTCACTCAGGTTGAAGATCAGGTTTGGCAAGAT
>JBFHTA010000255.1:0-5849 GCA_041590855.1 Pseudomonadales bacterium | reverse complement strand
GGAAGGTGAAGCCGATGGACGTTTCCGAACGTTGCGAGGAATTAAAAACCGTTTCGGAGCCATTAATGAATTAGGTGTCTTTGCCATGTTGGATAAGGGCCTAAGGGAAGTTAAGAATCCGAGCTCTATCTTTTTGACGCGTGGTGAGGAAGCGGCGGCGGGTTCGGCGGTGATGGTGATTTGGGAAGGTACTCGTCCGATGTTGGTTGAGGTTCAGGCGTTGGTGGATGAAAGTCATTTTGGTAATCCAAGGCGTGTGGCCGTGGGGCTGGATCAGAATCGCTTGTCTATGTTACTTGCTGTGATGAACCGTCATGGTGGTTTACATACCGGTGATCAGGACGTATATGTAAATGTAGTGGGTGGCGTCAAGGTTGCGGAAACCAGTTCCGACTTGGCGTTGGTCATGGCCATATTATCCAGCTTCAGAAACCGCCCGTTGCCTATGGACATGATGGTGTTTGGTGAAGTTGGCCTTTCCGGTGAGATCCGCCCCGTTCCCAGCGGGCAGGAACGTATTCGTGAAGCGGCCAAGCACGGATTTAAAAAAGCCTTGGTCCCAAAAGCAAACCTTCCCAGAGAGGCTATTCCTGGTCTGGAAGTGATTCCTGTGACACGCATTGCGGAAGCACTTGATTATCTATCCTGATAAGAACTTTACGGAATTAGAGCTAAGCTATAGAAGCAGCTTATAAGCAGTTGAACGGAATCCTCATGCAGCGTTTTACAATCATCCTGGCAGTCTTGGGAGCCTGGCTATTACCCTCACTTCTCCAGGCGAGCACGATTTTTGTGCGACCGCCGCAATCTGAACATGACAGTAGCCATAGTTTTTTTGTTTCTCTGATTGAGCAGGCCTTATCAGGAACAGAACAGTATCAAGTTAAAGTGCTCAAGGTGGAGGATTTAACCCAGGATCGGGGCTTTTTATTACTGAAACAAAAGCGTTTGAGTATTTATTGGGCCGGGATAAATCCGGTGCGGGCCAATAATTTTCGTGTTGTTCCGATTCCTTTAACGATGGGGATGTTGGGGCACCGTCTGCCTGTGATCAAACGTAAAGACAAGGGCCTTTTTGATCAACTGGATGAGTCAGGATTGAAACGTCTGAGAGCTTGCCAAGGTTCTCAATGGCCTGATTCTGACATTCTCGAGTTTAACGGCTATCGGGTTGTTCGAGCTCCTAAATTCAACATGATGTATGACATGTTGCTTGCCAATCGGTGTCAGTACTTTCCCCGTGGTTTGAATGAAGTCTATGGTGAAGTTGCCTCTTTTAAAGAAACAGGTAGTGAAGATGATTTAATCGTCTATGAAGGCATTGTTATTAAATACCGTTTCCCAATGCTATTTTTTGTGCATGCAGACAATACGCTTCTAGCGGAACAGTTGGAAGCAGGCTTGCAGCAACTGGTTAAGACGGGGCGTATGATGGCTATATTGAAATCGCACCCCGTTACACGGGATGCGTTTCCGCTTCAGCGCTTTGAACAAAGTCGGGTCTATGAATTGGAAAATCCGTTGCTGACGGTTCCCTTACCGGATGATCCCGATTTTTGGATTCAATTTAAGTAGGTTTGGCCATAGTTGTATGGTTCGGCAATGCCATGGATAGCACGGCAGCGGCAGCGATGAAGGCTACGGATACCCACAAACATGCTTCTAACCCTGATATCTGAAACAGCCAACCAGACAGCAACGTTCCAATCAGACGACCCATAGCGTTTGCCATATAGTAGAAGCCTACATCGAGCGATACACCGTCTTCACGAGCGTAACTAACTATCAGGTAGCTGTGAAGCGATGAATTAACCGCAAACAGGGCGCCGAACAGTAAGAGTCCACCGAGAATGCTGATCTCAGGATACTGTTCACACGTGATAGCAATGAGCAGGGTGGTGATCATAAGTAGGCCTGCCCAGAGACAGGCTTTTTTCCCATCTGGCGGTGTGTGACCTGATCGGCCTGTAATTTTCGGAGCAATGGCTTGAACGGCACCATAGCCAATGATCCACAAGGCAAGGAAACCGCCTACCGTCCAATGATCCCACCCAAACTGTACTGAAAGAAACACAGGTAGTGCCACCACAAACCAAACATCACGGGCTCCGAATAAAAACAATCGCGCAGCGGAGAGGTAATTGATGGCCCGGCTTTTAGAAAATATATCAGTGAACTTGGGTTTGTTTTTGGTCTTACCCAGGTCTTGTTTCAAGAGTATCAGGCTAAGAATCCAAACCAGGGTAAGCATAGTGGCCATTGCGGCAACGGCTCCGGCGAACCCCAATACCATAAGTAATACGCCGCCGAGGAAAAAGCCTGCGCCTTTTAGCGCGTTCTTTGATCCGGTTAATAAAGCTATCCACTTATACAAGCGTTGTTCTGATTGGGATTGCGAAGCGGTATCTTTGGGAATCAAGAGCTTAATGGAGCTCTTGGCACTCATTTTATTAAGGTCTTTTGCAATTCCCGACAACGCTTGGGCCGCCATTACCCAGGGAACAGTAAGCCAGCTTGCGGGGACCAATAGCATGGTCAGGGCCACCACTTGAAGTGCCAGCCCTATGTTCATGGTTTTATTGAGCCCGAGATGCGCCCCTAGCCAACCTCCGACCAGGTTAGTGATCACTCCGAATAATTCATAGAACAAGAATAACAGGGCGATCTCTAACGGACTGTAGCCCAGGCCATGAAAATGCAGTACTACTAACATTCTCAACGCGCCGTCCGTTAGGGTGAACGCCCAGTAATTCCCGGTGATGACCAGGTATTGCTTCACTGAAGAAGATAATTGCGAAAGTCCGATACTCATTAATTCTGATCCAGCAACCCAACTTTCTTCACTAACTCTACAGTACGATTGGCATATCCCCACTCATTGTCATACCAGGTATAGAGCTTAACCTGAGTGCCATTTACTACCATTGTCGATAAAGCATCGACGATGCTTGAACGGGGGTCGGTCTTATAATCGATCGAAACCAGAGGGCGTTCTTCGTAGCCCAGAATACCTTTTAAATCCGTTTCAGCAGCATTTTTGAGCAGGGCATTAACTTCTGCTTCAGTGGTGTTTTTTTCTACTTCAAACACGCAGTCCGTAAGGGAGGCATTTGCCAGGGGAACACGAACCGCATGACCGTTTAGTTTGCCTTTTAACTCAGGGAAAATGTGAGTGATGGCAGTGGCCGAACCCGTAGTCGTTGGAATCAGGCTCATGCCGCAGGCACGCGCACGACGTAAATCTTTATGCGGTGTATCCAAAATAGACTGTGTATTGGTGATATCGTGAATGGTTGTCATTGAACCGTGTTTGATGCCGAGATTCTCATGGAGCACTTTGACGACGGGGGCCAGACAGTTAGTAGTGCAGGATGCAGCCGTGACAATTGGATACTGCTCAGGGTCGTAGAGATGGTCGTTCACACCCATCACAATGTTTAAAACACCGTCTTCTTTCACCGGTGCAGTCACAACGACACGTTTCACGCCCTGATCCAGGTAACCTTGCAGTAAGGCTTTGCTTTTCATCTTACCACTGGCTTCAATGACCACATCACAGTCAGACCAATCCGTGTCTGCAATGGCCTTATTTTGAGAGCAAAGCACACGCTTACCATCGATGATCATTGTATTCTCTGATGCGTCGGCTTGGTGATGCCATTTGCCATGAACAGAGTCGAAATTGGTTAGGTGCGCCAAAGTGTTCGCATCACCTGCTGGATCATTAATACGAACAAATTCCAGCTCCGGCCAGTCCCATGCTGCTCTTAAGGCCAAACGGCCCATTCTGCCGAAACCGTTAATTCCAACTTTAATCGTCATAATCTGTACCTCGGAAGTTTAGCTGCAACAGCTTTGAGTACGGACAGGGCGATCCCCCATCCGATTAAGGTTATTGATGTTTTCGTCAATGTAATCAGGGGTTGCAGATAAGGTTTGGTTAATGATTAGTTTGGCCCATTCTGCGAGTTCCGGATGTATTCGATAGTAAATCCATTGGCCTTGCCGACGATCTGTCAGTAAACCGCATTTTTTTAGTTGAGCCAGATGCCGTGATATTTTGGGTTGGCTTTCTTCTATGGCTTCCATTAACTCACAGACGCACAATTCCTCTTCCTTTTGAATTAGCAACACGCATTTCAGCCGAGTGTCATCTGCAAGGCATTTAAAAAACTGAACCGGATTCATCAACGTTAAGCCTCGTTAAGTACTTACGTAGGGGTAAATAATGGCTGTAATATATATGAAAAAACATATATATGAAATACCGAATATTATGTAAAAGCATAGAAGATCAGGAAATTTAACGCCAAGTGAACTAAATTTACTGTTTTGGGGTGGCTGATGAATAAGATATGAGAGGCAAGAATACATTGATGAAGCCTGAGACTGAACGTCGAACAATACCAGCCTGAACTATGTGAAATAGCATTGTGCCAAATTGAACTGTGCCAAGTTGAGCTATACCAGATTGAGCTTCATGAGGTTCACATTAGGAAGCGTCATTCGGGGGAATGCCAAACTCTCACCTGAACCGAATACTGTAAGGGAATATTAAGTTTGAAACGAATTACTCTTGGGCATAAGTTGGCGTTGATTTCTACCGGATGCACCGTGTTTTGTGTGTTTCTAGCCTCCTACTTTATTAATGTTCAGACGAAACATCTATTGCTTTCAGAAACCGACAAGTTTGTTCAGGTCACACTGCAGAATACCCATAATCTGATTGAGCACCGGTTAAAAGGAATTCAACAAAACAGCCAAATCATCGCTTCGAATGATACCTTTCATGAAGCGCTTCAAGACGCTAACTATTCGAAACTTCAATCCCAGTTGAATACGCTGGCGGTAACCTTTCCGGAAGTCTATTACCTGGCGGTACTGGATCTGGATAAGCAGGTAGTCGCCGTTAATTCGGTGGATTTCTATACCAACCAGCTTACACCGAGAGAACTGGTCGGAGCTGATTTAAGCTCGATGAGTATGAGCCCGGAATTCCATGCCCAGTTACCTGCCATGGGGGAACCGGGCAGAGATCCGAACTTTGACGCATTAAGTATTTATGATCATCGAAAATCCCTTTGGTTTTCTGCCCCGATTATGGATAACGAGAGCGAGGAGACTTTGGGATGGGTGTTGTTGGCGTATCGCTTTGAAGAATCCATCGGTTCGGAGTTGGAGCAAATTGTCCGACGGTTACAAAGTTATGATTACCCCATTATCAGTGCTCATCTGGTGGATGAAGAGGGTCATCACCTGAATGAGGCACACGATGGGAAACATCATGGCTTTGAACAGGTCAGGGATCTTTATTTAGGTGGGCAGAAGCTACAACTGGCGTTTAATTTTGATATCCAAAAGCTCACTAAACCCCTGCGGCGACAAACCTTTATTATGCTGACAGCGGTGATTCCACTCGTGCTGATTATAGTTGCAGGCATTCTGTGGGGGTCAAATCGACTGGTCTTAAAACGTTTAAAAAATCTTCACGAAGGGGTACAGGCGTTCGGCCAGGGGAAATTTGATCATCGCATCACGGATCGTGGTGATGATGAAATTACCGAACTGGCAACCACCTTCAATGGAATGGGGGAGGCTCTGGGCCGCTATAAAGCGGAAATGGAAACCCTGGTCAGTGAGAGGACTGAAGAGGCTGAAGAAACTTCCCGTTTTCTGTCCAATGTTTTGGATCACGCAGCTGAAGCCATTATCACCATTGATGAAAATGGTATGATTCAGTCGTTCAACCACACCGCTGAAGACATCTTTGGTTATACCTTCGAGGAAGTGAAAGGTCAGCGCATTGCCAGTTTGCTACCACAGCGGACATCCGATCAGCAAGACGACAT
>JBFHTA010000254.1:0-5879 GCA_041590855.1 Pseudomonadales bacterium | reverse complement strand
GAGACAAAAATGACACGACTAGAACAGGGATCGTTATAATTGAAATAAAGATAACCCAAACATGAACAAACTCTATTCTTTGCGAACTCAGCTGAAAGAAATTTAATAGCTCATAAAGCCCGTGGCTTGAAGCGACAAAAGAGCCAATCGGATCAACCAACACATCTGGCGTCAGATCGGTTAAGTTACAAAGCACCCAACCAACCATCAACCCAGTGATAATACTTACTATGGATTTCATGCAGCTCCCCTCACTTTGAACACTAACAGCCTCTACCAAGACGCGCATAAAGATAAAGCTGCTGCACTACAACCAAAGGTAAAAGCGGCCCGACAAACACTACAAACAACCGATGCCCCTCATTTAATTCTTGCAGGAACACACCGGAATAGATTGAACCATAAGCCAATACACTGACGACGCAAAAATAAGTCAGTAAACAATATCTAACAGCTTTCGAGTCATTAATGTAAGCCATTAACGGTTTCATTTTTCCAAAAACAGCATACCGATTTTTAAGTAACCACAGAACAAACAAGCCGCCACACACTATTGCATATCGGACAAATTTAGTTTCTGTACTCAAGAGTAATGCAAAGAATACGGAAGATAATATCCAGGCTTCGACGAGCCTATGCTGCTTAAGATTCAAAATCTGATATATCTCCGTACCTGACTAAACTAGGGAACATCTGAATAAGTCCCTCTCTGCTCAGGCCTATAAGAGAATTGTCTATTTGAGGCGCGGTTTTGAAGGCATAACGGGTTACGTCAAAAAGCCGCAACAAAAAAGAGACTATTCTCTTAAGGCCCCAAAGGGCGGGGCTTTAAAAACGTTATAACATCGTTGAACTTCTTGAAAAGGTATCGACATTCTCTACGAAGCCCGCCTTGTTCTAACGTTTTTCTAGCGCCCGCTGAGCTAGAGCGGACTTGTTCAGAGGTTCCCTAGCCTGCAATACCTTCACGGCTTCACATACACTGTAAAACTCGGCCTTGTATACAGGGGCTTCCCAATCAAGATCCGGCCCAATAACATTTAAGATCCATACGCCTTCACTTAAAACATCACCATAAAAACCCAGATCTATTATCACACCAGTAATTTTGTGCTCCGCTTGGAATAGGTCTTCTCTAGGGATAACTTTTTTGCAGGCAAAGCCGTTAGATTCCATCAGGATTACGTCATCTGCTATCTGACATAAAATCCCATCAGGATCTCGAATTGACCAATGCTCAGTAATCAAAGCCGCATCTCCAAGCCAAAACAAATTGTACTAGCTGATCCCCAAACCCCATCTATAAGCTCTGGATTGCCTATTTAGAACAGACCAAGCCGTTTCTTGGCTACGTTTTTACGATCAATGTCGATCAGTTCCCAAGCATCTATCTCGTCCAGCTTATCCATTAATACATCACTGCCTTTAGTCAACTTCAGGTTCATTTCTTCACTGTACAGAGGAACAAGGCTGAAGAACTCTATCACTTTGTCTTGAGTAATATGTAATTCAGAGAATTCCTCCGGAGCATACAAAGTTGGCAGAAGAATGATACCACTCAGTTCTGTGTTGTCTGCAAACGGTTCTGCCGGATCACCATTTGGAATCGTGTGTCCCCAGCCTAACCAGGTTTCATACTTATGAGGAAAACGAGCCAAGTATTTCAGCTGCCGGATTGGCCAATACCAACGCTCATCCTTGAATGATTCTTCATCAATCTGCCACGACTCAGGCAGAGTAACCATCAACTCCAGATACTTCGTCGCACCTACTTCCTCGGGAACCTTCATAGGAAGGTCACTCATACCTGACGTAATCAGCGTATGGAATGGTCGATCTTTGGTTGGTTTAACGTGATGAACATCAATATGAACCGTATCGGAAATCAATTCATGAAACACCATATCAATCGTACCTATGTACTTCTCAATGTGCTCAGAAATTTCTTCAATACACTCTTCACCTTGAGGCGATTCCCACTCTTTCTCACCATCCGTATATCTGTAAATAGGTGCCCCTGACATTGATACCAGATTGTCGTCCTTGCTCATTTCTTTCTCCATTTGTTTTCTGGATATTGCCTGTATCGAAATCCGTATAGGCAACGAGTTCTTCCGTGATTTTGACTCTTGATGCAGAGCCATTCTAGCAAAAGTATAAAGCCCCCGCTTAATACGGGAGCTGAAGTAAACACTTAAACAAAACTCAGGAATTTCTCCCGGTTTTCCTCACTTAACATCTCAACGGCACCCGTAATCGCAGCTGCGATCTTTTTCTCCCGCGCGGCCATCATGCCCGTATCATCGGGATCAACGTCATCCTTGCTACGATAAATGCTCAACACGTTTTCATACAATCGCTTCAGACCATGTTCTTCATCAAAATCATCCAGATCATCCTCGTACTCGTTGACTTCATGCACAACAGCGATGCGGATCAGAAAGGCATACTTTTCATCAATTTTCAGGTCTGACAGAAGATCGCAAAAGGCTTCAACTTCTTCAGCAGTCGACTGACGGCAGAACTTGCCACCTTCTGAAAACTCCAGGAAACTGGCCATTAAGGTAGTTGATGGGAACAATTCCAGAACCAGTTCATATAAGCTCAGAAGCTGTTTCTTCTGTGGGGCTTTTGCCACCTTAGCCGCATACAGCATAGAGGCCAGAACCATGCCAATATCATCAGAAATAAACAGAGGCGTGCGATCATCTTCCTCGTCCTGATCTTCATCTTGGACAAGCAATTCATGAGCTATCGCCAGCGCCTGCTCTTTTGTAATGGCATCGCTGTCATCAGCTTCTGTACTCGTCTTTTTCATAAATCGAGCAAATAAGCCACCAGAGCTCTTCGCCTGAGCATCAACATACGCTTTGATCTGATCGATCAGCACAGGGGCTTTTGCCCGCTCTTCCTCTTCAAACGCATCCGAGAACGCATTCAAGCCGTTAAACTCAAAATAAACGCGTTTAAATATATGCTCGAAATAGAACGCCCACAGAGGCTCCAAATCCTGATCAGGAAAGAAGCTATCCGCTTCTTTAGACAAGATATACGCCACCGACAACAGCTGAGCGCCCCAGGCATACTCGGTCTGATTCAACGCAGGTAATACGCCAAGGAGGTCGTCCGGCGTGAAATGATGAGCAAGTTTGATGATGTCCTGCAACATGTCCGCGAAATCGGCTTTCTCGCGCTGATAAAGCTCATGAATTTCATTCAGCCGAACCAAACCGAAGTGATCCACCATAGGTTCGTTGATCAGATGAAACACCCGTCGTCTGATGTCATCCTTAGTCAACGCCTTAACAGTAAAACGCTCAACGGCTTCTTTTTTACTGCACAGTTCATAGTCTTTGCTGATGATTTTAATCTCATCGCCTGTCAGCTCTTTTTTACCAAACAGACGCACCAGCACATCCAAGGTTCTTAAACACTTCTCGTTCTGTGCCTTTTCACCATCGTCTTCGATATAAAAACTGTCCGGATTTTGATAAGTCACCAGGAAACGTTCAATGATGTCTTCCAAAGTAATATCCTGGTCCAGATCTGGTGAAAGTTGCATACTGCCTGAGCCGAAGTACTCGAAACGCTTGTAGATATAATGCTTATTCTCAAAGGCAAGCTTTCGGAAATTGATGGGTTCTAACTGATCGAGAATTTCCGGGTACTTATTTTCTTCGATATAAGCAAAAATTTGCTCACCGTTCTCGAAGCATTCCAAGAAGAAGCTCTTGTTGGTTTCATACTCGTTATGCTCATCGTACTCCTGATAAAAAGGGTCGTCCTGAATATCCGCCAGCGTTGTTGTCTCGTCGTAAACCGGTTGCGAGTAGTAACAAAGGTCTTTCAGTGGCACATCTTTAACCACATCAAACAGCTCATTTTTCAATGCCTCACGTGTGTCGTGGATGGTACGGCCATGAAACATCAGGTCATCAAAATCTTCCTCCGCAGCATCGCTTGAAATCGATTCGTGACGGTAGTCTTCATCGTCGTAATACAGATCACGGATAGCGTCGAAATCATCTTCCAGTATTTCAAGCGGATCATAGTCCGTAACGTCCTTCGGACGACGCTTGAACGACTGAATCAAAGCCTTTTTGTAATGTACATAACGGCTTTCATCCTTTAAAAAACAATGCAACAAGTTAGGAACAAACCGTTCCCTCTCTTCGAAAACGTAACGGGTCAAAATACAACCCAGAATATTTTTAAAACGACAATTGGCCAGTGCATCTAGGTACAGATCACTGTAGCCGTGTTGTTGGAACAGGTATGCCATGTAATCTGCGCCGTGATACATGATCTGATTGTAATCGCTGTCTTCCGGATAATACTCGCCAATCAAATAGGCATATTCAGGGTATTTCTCCGCCACCAATATCAACAGATAAATACCGAATAACATTTCGCTTGAAAAGAAGAGTTCGTTAGAGGAGTTTACCCGTAGGCTGAACTCAACCAGTTCCTCACAGAAGGTCACAATTAAGGGCTTCAATTCTTCATGTTCTAATGCGTGCTGAAACACCACCATGTGAGAAAAGCGTAGATACACTGCATCATTACTTACACGCTCTAACAACTCATCAGACAGAGGCTCTACCGCATCGGATTTCAATTCATGATCAGGGCTGATCATAAAAATCGCCTTAAACTGATCCTGATTTAACAGATGGCAGGCTTCAAAGGCCTCTTTATTGTGGGTAATAAAACCACCGACGTTGTCGATAAGCTCGCCGGTTTGATAGGCATCCCGCAGTTGGGATGAGAAGGTGAGAATTGCGTCCTTGAGTGATTCTTTATCGTAAATATTAACTTGAATTAACGGCTTATCCATTGCTGTCTCACTGATACCTATTGATAAAGGCGTCATTAGACCACAGGACCGTACCTTAACGCATTCAATATTTGTCTATATAGACAGGAATGACTTCCTACTTCACTAGCCAGAAGTCTTTGTGATCTCGCCATACTTGCGTTAGAGAGGGGCTTAACAAGCTAGCACCGCCATACATAATGTGACCTGGTTTTTTTAGTATGAGCTCATCAGTTGTGAAGTCAGCCAAAGGCAACGTAAAGTCTACAAATCCATTGAGCAGTTTCGAAAACTCCACACATAAATCACCCAAGCAGAAATAGTCTTCTTTTTGATTAGACATAGCAGCGAATACGAGTTGATCTTTCGGGGCCCAGCCAATCAGACTTTCTAATCCATCGTATTCATCTCGCTCCTGTTCGTACTGCCAACCAAACGAGTAACTGAACAAAGAACCCTGAATCCAAAAACTGTTACCTCTGACCAAATCAGAAAGTTCTTGTATTCGAACTATTACATCTGATTTTTCTGAGTCTGAAAGAACTTCTCTTAAAAGTAGTCTGGTTGCTGGGCCCATAACCACCTCCTTGAGATTGACAGTATGGCAGTACTAACAAACAATTCTTGTAGTAGTACGATTAAAGGAATTTAATTGTTTCTACGGCATACCCGTCATGATTTTCATATTGAATGACAGATAACTCAATTGTTTTCCCATGATTTGACCAAATGACTGATGTCTTGAATTTACACAGCAAGCTAGGTGTACCCATTGATTGACTATAGCAACCAAGTAACTCTGGTTCTGAGTGACTTTGATAGACACCAAGCTGCGATAACTGTTTTAAGATAGGTCCGAACTTAGCAATCGGAGTATGACTCAAGAATTTCTCACTCAAATAAGGTTCTACAGATGACGCCTCCCAACTAGACAGATCACGAACAAACTGATTTATGAACTCACCCACATTGGAAAAAAAGATCTCTTCTTTTTGTTTAAAATCAAATCTTAGATAACCAAAAAAAAATCACTAAAACAATGAAGATCCCTCCAAAAGATCGG
>JBFHTA010000253.1:0-5879 GCA_041590855.1 Pseudomonadales bacterium | reverse complement strand
CCTACGGTGGAGGCGACCCGGCATCTATCGAGCATTTTCTTCGTGGTCATCTGGAGAAGACCTTCCCACAATTGAAAGGTGTTCGGTTTGATTACGCCTGGGGCGGTGACTTTCTGTTAACCATGAGTCGATTACCACAACTCGGGCGACTGACGGACACCATCTACTATGCTCAGGGCTACAGTGGGCATGGAGTCACCACCACGCATCTGGTCGGAAAACTGGTGGCAGAAACCATCAAAGGCCAAGCGGAACGGTTTGATGCCTTTGCTCAACTGAAACACTACCCTTTCCCTGGTGGTCGTCTGCTTAGAGTTCCTTACACCGCCTTGGGCGCATTCTACTACGGACTAAGAGATAAGTTGGGCATTTGAGGAACTGAAGTGGAGGTTATTGGTCTGTCTTTATAGATCAATTAATCACATCAGGCTGTGTGAATAACCAACCGGTTCTCGCATAGCCTTACTTAGCAAAGGTTCTTTAATGTTCAACTCGCTCAAACTTTTTTTAGTCACGGTGTTCGGTCTTCTGCTAATGATCAGCTCAGTTTCTGCTGCGCCTAAGTCCGAATTAATTCCGTTTTGGTTGAACGACCAGCAATCTACACAATCATCCATTGACCACTCTGCCTGGGACACTCTGCTTAAGCGATATCTGGTCACCGATCAGTCCGGCGTCAATTTATTTCAATATTCATCAGTAAGCCAAGACGATAAAAAGCGTCTTTCCCAATACCTTGAACAACTGCAAGCCATTGACCCGAGAACCTACTCAAAGGGAGAACAAAAAGCCTATTGGATCAATCTTTACAACGCAGCCACGGTTAATTTGATACTGGAGCACTACCCGGTAAAAAGTATTACCAAAATCAGTGAGCGCTTTTTCGGATTCGGCCCCTGGGATGACGATCTTCTGGAAGTAGCAGGCCAAACGTTGACTCTAAATAACATCGAACACGGCATTCTTCGCCCTATCTGGAACGACAATCGTATTCACTATGCCGTGAATTGCGCCAGCTATGGTTGCCCTAACCTCCAAAAAGAAGCCTTTACAGCAGACAACACCGAAGCGTTATTAGAGCTGGCTGCCGTTGATTACATCAACCATCCTCGAGGTGTAACTGTTCAAGACAATGAACTGCACCTCTCAAGCATTTACCACTGGTATCTGGATGACTTTGGCGGCGAACTGCCTTCTTTACTCGAACATTTAAAGATATACGCAAAGCCACCTTTAAGTTCAAAACTAGACGCCAACTTTAAGGACTATGAACACGATTATGATTGGTCTTTGAATCAACCTCGGTAGTCTGATCGAAACACCCGAAGAATCTCAGAAAGATTCAGCTTTTCTACTGCCTCTTCCCCTCTTTATCAGTCCGAAAGATAGAGGGGATCACATTCCCTAGAATTGGTTTGAACTAAATCGCTATAGAACTAACAATACAAGTTCATACAAGAGAGAGGGATGACTATGACTTTTACACTTCACGACCTGGATACCGCCCCAGAAGGTAGCAAACCCTTACTGGAAGCCTCATTAAAGAACTTCGGCATGATTCCGAACCTGCATGCCGTTATGGCCGAATCACCGCAAGTACTGAAAGCGTATCAAACCCTGCATGAGCTGTTTCAGAATTCCAGTTTCAATGCGGAGGAGCTGACCGTTGTTTGGCAGACAATCAATGTTGAACACCAATGTCACTATTGCGTACCAGCGCATACTGCCATCGCGGGTATGATGAACGTCGATAATGCCATCACAGAGGCGTTAAGAAATGCAACGGAATTGCCCGATCCCAAACTGCAAGTGCTGCACACCACCACATTGGCATTGGTTCGCAACCGGGGCGTATTGTCCGAACAAGAAACTGCAACCTTCTTTGAAGCCGGTTACGGCAAACAACAATTATTGGAAATTGTGTTAGGTATTTCGCAAAAAGTAATGAGCAATTACATCAACCACCTTGCAGATACGCCGGTAGATGAGCCTTTCAAGCCCTTCGCCTGGCAAGCCAAATAATCAATTTCTGCCTATCCGACTCACCTGATAGACCGGAAAGCATGTCCAGAAAACGAAAAGGCTGTCAAAACGGCAGCCTTTTCATTGAGTGTTTCTTTCAGCTATTACTTAACCCCCAACACCGAGGTATAGCAGTTCATGCCCAAGTAACGAAAATGCTTGGCGTCTGCGATATCCAAGCCACGCTCTTTCATCAATTCAGGGTAGTTATATATTTCATGTACAGCGTTATCGGAAGCGAAATAAAAAATAATTGCAGCTATGTACCAATAGCCTTTTTGAATTGTCCGACTGAAAATATTGCCTTTAGGGAAAGCAAAGTCGCCTACGACAAACTTGCCCCCTTGCTTGGTCAACTTGATAAGGTGATCCATGAAAGTCAGCATAGTGTCTTTGTAGAACACATTTAAGAAAAAGTTAGCAATCACCATGTCGTATTGGTCATATTCATCAAATTTCAGAATATCTGCATGAACCACTCTGACCTTTAAATCGTTAGGGTGCTTATCGAAAGACTTCTGTAACTTATCAAGCATGGTTTGTGAAAGATCAACAACCGTAACGTCTGCACCAATTTCAGCTGCCCGAATTGCGTCTTTACCGTGACCAGCACCCGCAATTAAAACCTTATCGCCCGGTTTTACGTGCTCTTCACATAACATTGCTCGTTTACAATTATGAATGGACTCACCACCGTAAATAGTGCTCAGGAAGTCGTACAAAGGCCCTATGTATTTATACTTGTCTGCCATGGTATCTCTTAATGCGCTAGTTTATTGTATTTATTTTTGGTTGCTTCAGCACGGGCGCCAGCCTTGGTATAGACGTCACCCGTGAGAAATTTCAGGCTATAAAAACTTCTTCACGAAGACAACCCATCCAAAGGATGAAATTGGCAAAACTTGGTGCCCTATCCCAGTTTATTGACAAAGCTCTCAACAAATCCGACAAAGCGTGGCATGCTCGCTGCCGCTTTTAAAGAATCTATCAGATTAACGCTAAGTGTTTGATCCCTGTCTGTTTAATTAAAAGATCAATTACAAAAACAAAAGGAAAGTCTTAAATGGTTGAATCGTCTGTACCGAGTGTGAGTTTTTCGACAGTATCTGAGAGCTGGATACTTTTCACGGCTGCACTGGTTATGATTATTTCATTAATCGAAGCCTGGCTAGCAACCCTAATCGTTTACGGAGGGGTACATTCGCTGAAGAAGGTGTTTAAAGCACCACAAAATCTGATTCGTTCTCATGTGGACTACACCATTATGACCGCACTTCTAATCGTGGCGTATTTTGTCATCAACCACCTGAGTCTCTCCATACCAAGTGCAGTAATTGTGTTGCTATGCGCCGGGGCCATATACAACCCTTTGGGCTTTCTCATCAAAGCCATTAATCCTAAAGCGGGCAAGAGTGATACGGTGATCGGCAGAATAATGGTTTGCCTTGGATTTCTCCCAACCACCATAGGATTCGGCTACATCATGTTGGATGTCATGATCACCCTACTCTAAGTAAATCGTTGAACATGCCTCTGCTGTCGTCGCTTGGCCGCCATCGCCAATATCTCTTGCTTTCGCTGATGGGTGGCTGAGTTCCATTCCAATATCTCTTTGCAATGCCTAAAGCACCCTAAACAGATATCGTCCGGATCAAGGCAGCAATTACGGACACACGGCGAAGGAATGTCTTGGTCAGTTGAGCTTTCCTCCATTTTGGTACCTATCAAGTCGGCAAGAAGAAAGATGGGGTCTCTCTAAGAAATCATACGTTTGAAACGTCTTTCTTTTGAAGATAGCTGAAAACTACTCAGACGGTAGGGCTATTCTCTTTTAAGTTGATCTTTCGAAACAGCCTTCATTACTCATTACTTATAAAACACCGCCAACCAAACAGTCACCTCATCAGGATCAGTCCAGCTGACTCTATGTTTGGTATGTGCAGGAATATTCACATAGTCGCCTGGTTGCAGCGTAATAAAAGAACCGTCTTCATAGCTTATGGTTCCACGCCCCTTCACAACCACAACCCATTCATGCTCTTCTTGATCGTACCAACCCTCTTCAGGCGAGGTTTGGCCCTGAGAAAGAACTCGTTCTATACGTACTGAATCACTAGCTGCCAAGTCTTCAAAAATTTCTTTGTCTAATGTTGTTGGAATATCACGAAAGAGGTTATTCATTTTCATCCTTGTCGTTAATCACTAAAAACATTCATCAAACGGTCAAAGCCCTGTTCACATGCCTGAAGGTAACCGGAACCAAATAAATTATAATGATTCAGATAGTGGTACAGATTATAGATTGTCCTCTTCAACGGATATGCCGGACTTCTTGGAAGGTGAGCATCGTAGGCCTGATAAAACGCATCAGTAAACCCACCGAACATCTCAGTCATCGCTAAATCGACCTCTCTGTCCGCATAATAGACTGCGGGATCTATCAACCAGCAAGAGCCCTTATCAAACAAGGCATTACCAGACCAGAGATCACCATGAACCAAACTGGCGTATTCCGTGTGCTCATTCAGGTAATCCACCAAATTAGTGTCCATCGAGTTCAAAGAATTCTGAAACCGGGCTCGAACGGTTTGACTTGAGATTAAAGACACTTGAAAACGCAATCGGTGGTCCACAAAAAAGCGCCCCCAGTCTCGGGAAACGGTATTCTTCTGGCGGTTTAAACCGATAAAGTTGTCATAGGGTAAGCCATAATCGACGTGATAGATTTTGTGTAATTTGGCCAAGCCAATACCCAACCTTGCCATCAACTCGGGGGTCGAACGGCTGCATTCAATGATCTCCAGCTTGAGCTGGCTTTCATCAACAGAAAAGACCTCAGGAATACAAATTTCATTGATATCAGCTTGAACCAGAGTATCCCTAAGCAAGGCTAACCCTTTAGCTTCTACCAGGAGTGAATCCGCTGAATTTCCGGTAACAACCATCGGCGCTTGTTTTATAAAACACGCTGTCATCTTGAGCCTAAAAGTCTTGTCTAGTTGTAGAATTAACCATTGGTATTGTTTCTATGGTTACAGGTTAATCCATTGCAAGGTATCCAGGCACGGCTTTAATACGTGCCAACCATGCTTGTATGCCCGGATAAAGCGATAAGTCAAAACCGCCTTCATCGGCCACATGGGTGTAACCGTACAGTGAAATATCCGCAATGGTGATCTGTTCCCCAACCAAATACGGGGTTTTTGACAACTGTGCCTCCATTACTTGAAGTGCTCTATGGCCGCCCTCTTGCTTACTTGCGTAATCCGCTTTTCGATCTTCCGGCAACCCCAGATATTTATTGATAAAACGAGCCACAGCAATATAGGGCTCATGGCTGTATTGCTCGAAGAACTGCCATTCCAATACCTTAGCCCTTGCATAAGTACCCTTAGGCAGGAAATCGCTGCCTTCTGCCAGGAAATTCAGAATGGCGTTGGATTCTGCTAATAATCGGCCATCACTGAGTTCCAGCAGAGGAATTTTACCGTTAGGGTTTTTCGCCAAAAATGATTCGGACCGTGTTTCCCCCGCCAAAATATCCACGTCTTGCCATTCATAGTCCAGGGCTAATAATTCAGCCAAGAGTTTAATTTTGTAGCAATTACCGGATTGACTGTCACCGTAGATTTTCATGAACTCTGCTCCTTAAAGTCTGATCGCAACTGTACCAAGTAGATGCCAACCAGTGATCACATTACGTGATCAAATTGTGATACTTCCTTGATCGTTTTGACATCAGACTAACCTAAACTTAAAGCATGAGTAAATTAAGGAACCTCTGAACAAGTCCCTCTCTGCTCAGGCCTATAAGAGAAATGTCTATTTGAGGCGCGGTTTTGAAGGCATAACGGGTT
>JBFHTA010000252.1:0-5880 GCA_041590855.1 Pseudomonadales bacterium | reverse complement strand
CCGTGTGGTCTCTAAACGAGGCTGAACGTTCGCGTAACCTGCTTAACTGGCTGGTGGTACCCGCTGTGCCGTTGGCACGGGGGAGCATGGGCTCTTTGAAGTTAGCCAACCCGTACCAAAAACCGTTACTGTTTCGATGTACCTGGAATTGCTCATTCATTTGCATGATGGAGTCGGTTGGTGCCAAGTACAAACGACTGTCTTCGGTCATCAATTGTTTTAAAAGCTCTATCAGTCGTTTGATGGTTGCTTGATCGAAATAAATCATAACGTTCATACAAAAGATGAAGTCGTATGTTTGCATCAAGGGACTGGCGGCCAGTTTAAAGACGCTCATGCAATGAAAATTCACCAGATTGGCGATCTCAGGCGTCAGCTCGAACTGCTGATTTGGATGTTCCTGAAAATACCGCTTTCTGATCATCGGCGGGATGTTCCGCAACGCCTTCGCGGAATAGCGTCGGGCCAAAGCATGTTGAATGGATAGTGCATTCAAATCAAAGGCACTGATCTGTACTTGGGTTTTGTCGAGAAGACCTTGTTGGTGCAAGAGCATCGCTGTGGTGTAGGGTTCTTCTCCGGTCGAGCAGCCGATATGAAGAATCCGGATAGCGGGAGAAATACTGGTTGTGGATGCCTGGATGTTCGGCAGGGCATGGATTGCCGATTGCTGAGCCATCTTTTCTGAGAACTGATCCAAAAAGAGTTCAGCCATTTGGGGGTAACGATAGAAACAGGTTTCACCCGTCGTGATGGCGTTAATGAAGGTTCGTTCTTCTTCAGGATGGTGAGTAATTATGTCGAGATACCCCAAGGGGTTGTTCAGTCCGCAAGCCTGGCAGCGGGCTTTAACTGCTTGTTTAAGCTGATTGGCATTGTGCTCGGTAAAGGCCAGAGCGTAACGGGTTTGAATGAAGTTAACGATTGGTGCGAGGTCGTAGCCGTCCAACACAATGGGTGTATTCATACTGTGCTCCTGATGTGTAGCAAAGCGATCGACTTCAACGATAAGTCACGAGACCTTGTTGCATTGAAAGCATCAACCCTTGGCTGAATCGACTTCCTCGTCGGCAGCGTATAAAAGAGCACTAATCGAAGACTAACCCGCGAGTACATGTGACGTACCTCGCTGCTTGTCTTTACTCAGGTGGCGTTCGATGGCATGAAGAATCACGCCTTTGTCGAATTCCGCTTTGGTGAGGTAATCGTTGGCACCCACCTGAAAGGCCGTTTGTTTGTCCTGATCCCGCTCTTTATAGCTCAGCATCAGAATGGGAACATCGGCGTTTTTCTTGGTGGCTCTCAGTTGCCGGACCATCTCAAAACCGTTCATTCTGGGCATGTCGATGTCTGATACCACCAGATCCACGCTGGCTTGCTCAAATTTGTGCAGGCCATCCTGACCGTCCACAGCTGTAACTACCTGATAGCCGTTGGCCGTTAGCATCTGCTTCATCAGTTCGCGCACGGTGGCAGAATCTTCCACTACCAGTATGGTGGGTGCGTTGTTTTTGGTTTGTTGTGCGTGATGATGGGTATTGCCTCGGGTATGGCTCATTTCCCGTATGGTGTTCAGCAGATCATGAACATCCAGCATTAACGCGCCTTTCCCGTTGCGCAGAGTGGCAACACCGGAGATGTCCTGAAGTTTGCCGATGCGTGCATCGCAGCTCTGCACGATCACATTCTCTTCATGCAGTACGGCCTCCACCAATAAAGCGGCGTATTGTCCTGAAGTGCCGAGCACTATCATGGTTTGATTGCTGCCTTCCGGAAGCGCTTGCTGTTGAAACAGGTTTCGCAGTTCACAGTAGGGCACAAACCGGTCATTGAATTTGAACATCTGGCGGTCTTCGACCAGTAAGGTGTCTTGCTGGTGATTCGGGAAGAGACCGACAATCTGATTTACTGGTAACAAATAGATTTGTTTGCCGAAGATATCCGAATGCCCACCAACAACCGCAAGCGTTGGGGTGAGTGAAATGGTGGCAGGAAACTCCAGGGAGAATGCAGTAAATTCGCCCGGTTGACTGCGTACCTGAATCTTTCCGCCAATGGCTTCAACTTCTGATTTTACGATGTCCAGACCGACGCCCCGGCCAGAGAGATCGGTGACTTCTTTGGCAGTAGAGAAACCAGGTAAGAACAAGAACTGCATTAACTCGTCGTGTGATAACTTGGCGGCGGTTTCTTCGGTCAGATCCCCGCGCTCAATGATTTTGGCCAGAATGGATTGCGGGTCAATACCTCGCCCGTCGTCGCGCATTTCTATAAATATCTGGCCTTCGGCCTGACTTGCTGAGATACACAGTTTACCGATGCCGGCTTTGCCCTGCTGCGTCCGTTGTTCAGGCGATTCTATGCCATGGCCGATGGCGTTTCGTAATAAATGCAACATAGGGATGCGAATGACATCCAACACGGTTTTGTCGAGTTTTACGTCGTCACCTCGGATGGTTAACTCGATTTGTTTTCCGTGTTCCAGGGCCAGATCACGCACCATACGCGGAAACTCACCAAGAATGTCAGACAGTGTTTTCAATCGGGCATTCACCACTTCATCGTCTAAATGGTTACTGGTATGGAACAAGCGATTCGAGAGATGCTCCATGTCTTGCATGCCTTGAGTGATCGCTTCTTGCAAGCCTTTCTGAGTACTGCGAATCTGTTTCATCGCCGCTTTGAACGACAGGTCTTCGATGCCTTCGGTGGCGTGGTAATTCAGTTTGTCGAGTTGAGAGCTGAGCCTCATGCTTTGTTCAAGGTAGCTTTTAAACTGATTGACCAGTTCGTCCGATAATTGTTGGGTGACTTTCAGTTCGCCGGTTTGTCGCAACATACGATCCAGAGCTGCCGCTTCGATCTGGAAAATGGCCGATGCCGGTTGAGGCGTCGATTGAGAGGTCGTCTTGGGGCTTGATGAATTATCTATTTGGACGCTTGATGAATCGTCTGTTTGCACACTTGATGAATGATCCGCTTGGGCGGGCGTTTGAATCGCCGGCTCGGTTGCTTTCTCGTGTTGGTTTACTTCTGCTGCCTGTGGTTGAGCGGTGAGCGTTTCTACGTTTTCCATGCCCCAACGTTCTGGCTTGTCCGGATAATCCAGAATCACTTTAAGCAAATCCAGCATGAGCTCTACTTCGGGGGGCTTTTCCTGAAGATTGGCTTTGTCGGCATTGGTGAGCAGGGATTGGATTAAATCCAGAGTCTTAAGAACAGGCGTGACCAAATCTGTGGTGAACGTTAAGGTGCCGTTTTGGGCTTGATTGAATAAGTCTTCCAAGCGGTGGGCCAGCTCTTTAATGCTGTTGAATCGGATGGCTCGGGCGGCCCCTTTTAGGGTGTGCGCATCGCGCATGGCGTTTGACAACAAGTCCATGTCCGAAGGTGCTTTTTCCAACTTGAGAATGCCGTCGGTGAGCTTTTTGATTTGCTCCGCCGCTTCTTCTGAAAAAATCCCGAAGACGTCAAATTCAGAGTTGCTCATGCCGAACCTCCTGTAAAAACGCTTGTTCCTCGGGGGTTAGCATTTTCTCGGGAATCAGTATCTGAATCATCGACTCTCCGTTGACTAACACACCTTGCAGAAAGGGGGTTTTCTGCTGATTCAGCACCCCTTCTTTGTGGTCACTCTCTTCAAAACAATGGATGTCATGCACTTGATCTATGATCAACCCAACCGGCAGTTGGTTGAGGCTGACTGTATTAAGGTTCACCAAAACAATGCGAGTACGCGGAGGGTAGTTGTCGCGTTGCAGCCCAATGCGCTTTGCCAGATCGATTACCGGAATCAAGGTGCCACGGCGGTTCAGCATGCCCTCCAGATACTCAGGGGCTTCGGGCACCCGATGTATCCACATCATGGGGAGAATCTCCTGAACGCTGTGCACATCAATGGCGTAGTTTTCGTCCTGAATGGTACAGGTCAGGTATTCTCTGACGTTGCTTGCCGGATCAATCATCGTAACGCTCTCGTTTGGTTGTCGTTTCCTTCGGGATAAATTGAGTATCCCTGCGGTAAATATGAACCCTGATTAACTGGTTTTGAATCGAACCACGGTGCCCCTCAGTTGCCCCACCATGTTGTTTAACTCCGCAATGGCTTTATTGATCTGTTGTGATGCTCCGGCTGACATGTCGGTGGCCAGCGAAATATTTTGCATGGAATCACCAATCACGCGGGAGGCTTCGGTCTGCTGGCCAAGCACTCGTGTCATGTCTTCGGTCTGGCTGGAAATTTGAGCCACATTGTTCACAATCTCCTGTAGATTCGAGACTGTGTTGGTGACGGACTCGGAGCCCACCCGTATCTCTTCTGAAGATTTCTGCATGCTCATCACTGCAGATTCAGAGGCGCGTTGAATGTCGTGCACTATGTCGTTAATGTTTTGAGCGGCCAGCATGGACCGATCTGCCAGACGACGAATTTCACCGGCTACGACACTAAAGCCTTTACCGGACTCGCCTGCTTTGGTGGATTCGATTGACGCGTTTAGTGACAGTAAGTTGGTCTGGTCGGCTACTTCTGAAATCACCGTCAGCACCTTGCTGATTTCTTCAATTTTTTCGCGTAGCAGTTGAATTCGTTGACTGGCGCCTTCGTTAGCGTTGGCGATGTTGTCCATGCCTTCGAGGGCGATTTGAGCTTGCTCTACGCTGTCTTTTGATTTCTCGGTGGAGCTTTGGGCAAATTGGCTGATGCCTTCCAGGCTTTGGTTCATCTCGGTCATTGACGAGACCTGCTCGGTTACTGACGATTTCACCTGGTTGACCTGAGCTGCCATTTCCGTGGACGACGACCCCTGTTGGTTGGTGGAGGCCATGATTTCATTCGATAGGGACGAAGCGTTTAACACGGCACCCGAGACTTCCGAAATCAAGGTCAGTAGATTTTGGCGCATTTGTTCCATTTGATCGGCGAGTGCACCTAGCTCATCTTTGGAATTGCTGGCAATGGGTTGAGTCAGGTTGCCGCTGGCAATGGTGGAAGATGCAGAGAGTAATTCCCGAACGGTAGCAATGATAGGGCGAGGAACAAACACCAACACTGCCAGACCGATAAGCCCGCCAAGCAAGGCGATGCTGGTGACAATCCAGGTGCTGCTGAGTGATAAGTCACTGAGGGTGTCTGTACTGTTCTCAATACGACCCCAGGTTCGGTTGCGGGTATCGTCAAAGCTTTTGAATAACAGATCGGCGCTTTCAATCATCGAGGCTTTTTTGGCGTCGATGAAGGCTTTGTTTTCTGCCAGCTCAACGGTGCGTTGCTCGATCAGTTCGATGGAAAGGTCTAACCCTTCCATAAACGAGCGCATGTCACTGCGCACATCCCGTAACATCAATTGTACTTTTTCGTCCGATGAATCGGTTCGTACCCGATCGATGGTATTGATGAATTCTTGCGCCTGTTGGCGAATGGTATTCGCCAGCATCAGACTGTCTGAGGTAGTAAACTTCAAAACATTGAATTGAATGTCGGCTACCTGTTCTTCCAGGTTACTTAAGGTCTGGCCGAACACTATCGCATTGGCGGGAATGGTGGCCAAGCGTTTGGTTTGTATCCAGTGGTCTTCCAACGCCGAGGAAATCCTGTTACGGGAGTCTTTCAGACCTCCGAGCAACTGGCTTTGAGCGGCTTTGGATTCCGCTCGGATGGCCTGATTGGATTCGCGGGCAGTTTGAATGGCTTTGCCAATTTCCTGAACATCGTTGACGTGGTTGGTGAGCAGACGATCCATTTCGGCAAAGAAACTGCCGAGCTTGATGTCGATGTGTTTTTCAATGTCTTTGGCTAACTCGGTAGCGCTGACTAAATGGGTTTTAAGACGTTCTAACTCTTGAGACGCGGCGGTTAACTTAAATTCGTTCTCGGTGTTG
>JBFHTA010000251.1:0-5899 GCA_041590855.1 Pseudomonadales bacterium | reverse complement strand
TACCGACGGCTTCCTGTGTACCTTCAGACACGCCCAGGCGCGTATCCAGCGCAAAAGCATCACCCACAGCAAGCTTGATCTTATCGTGCAGGAATCGGGCGATACGAATTTTCGGGCCTTGCAGGTCGGCCAATACCGCCACAAAACGCCCCAATCTTTCGGCGATCTTGCGAACCCGCTGCGCGCGCTGAATGTGATCTTCGCTTTCGCCGTGTGAAAAGTTCAATCGAACCACATCCACACCGGCTTTGATGATGGCTTCCAAGGACTCATCGGAATCCGTTGCTGGCCCAAGGGTCGCAACAATTTTTGTGCGCCTTAACATAATGACTCTCCCTGTTTAACGATTGGCAGTCTGGACACTCATGCTCTGCCACAGATAAACCGGCAAACCGCATCCAGATACTTCCTCTGATAATGGCTACAGGGTAGCAAGTCTGACGCGGGAATTCGACGATATCGCGCACGTATTCGTTACTACGCTTGTTGCCACTAAGATCACTATTGATGCGCTAACCGGAGTGCTTCTAGCGCCTGAAGGGTGGCGTCGACATCGGGTTCACGCAGAAATCGTGAAAGCACAGGCACGGCCTTACGACTGAATGCTTGTTTTGTGTCCCGATCAAAATATTGCATCAAGCCTTGCGACACTTTCAGTAACTTAACCCCTTCCTGCGATAACCGGGACACTTCCCCTCGCCCTTCACTGGTCGCCGGGATATAGCCTAATCCGGTGGCCAAGGTTCGCTGGGTTTCAGGTTCTGCAAGAAACTTTAACAAGGTATAGGCCTGCTCGGCTTTGGTCGACCAATCCGCCAACACAAACACCTCCATGGGCATCAGTTCGTATCGAGGAATAGACGAATCAATCTCAGGGAACGGGAAAAAACCGATCTCGGTTTGCTTTTGCTGAGGAATTTTACTTTCCACAAAGTTCCCGATTAGAGTCATACCCGCCTGCTTACGGTAGAGTTCAGGCATGGCTTGCAACCAGGTCAAAGTACTGTGTGCGGCGACAAAGTACTCCGCATCAATCAGGGTTTTCCAGGTGTCTAATACCCGCCGCACCTTTGGGTCTGTGTAAGATACCTTTCCTGCCAACAAGGATTGGTAAAAAGCCAACCCGTTGATTCTTAAATTCAGATAATCAAACCAGGCCGCCGCTGGCCAATCAAACTTGGTGCCGATGGTGATGGCGTCCAGCCCATGCTGTTTAAGCGACTCGGCCACCTGTGTAAATTCATTCCAGGTGGCTGGAGCTTCAAGCCCTAGTCGCTCAAACACGGGCTTTGAGTAATAAAAGCCCCATTGATAAAAGGCAAAGGGCAAAGCATAGACCTGCCCGTTTTCTGTCATCAGGGCTTTGATTGCCGGGGAGAACCGTGTTTCCCAACCTGCATCCTGCCAAAGTGGATTCAAACTACGGATGGAGTTTCCCCTGGCCAATTCAAAGAGCCGTTCACCCGCTTGCCAGTAGAACACATCCGGGCCTTGCCGTGTTTCAACCCAGTGCAATAACTTCTGCTTATACTCCTGATCGGTGTAGGCTCTTAGGCGTACCTGAATCTCCGGCTGTTGCGCCTCAAAACGATTGAACAGTTCCCGATAGCCTTTTCCCTGACCATGGTTGGCCAGAAGAATACCGACCTCCAAGGTGGTTTCCTGAGCCTCCGCCCACAGACTGAAACACAGCAGAATCATGCCAAGATATTTCATACGCCCCACACACTTCACTTTTCAATCAAACCGTTGAGATGGAATGCTCTTAATTCAGTGTAGCGTCGAAATAACATTAGGGGTTTGGAAGAATCAGAATGAGTCAATCACCGAATCTTCAAAAATAAGGGATGAGAAGTTGCTTGTACCGACCGTCTTGCTGAAATTCCAGCAAACGTTGGTTGAACTGTTTTAGCAATTCCGTTTTCGACCCTTTGCGAACCCCCAGATAGTGCGGGCCTGTGTCTATGGGCTTGGGGATAATCTCGATTTGATCTTCTATACCGAGCTTTTTGATGGTGTAGATACCGGTCAGCTTGTTATCGATAAAAGCATCTGTCCGTTCTTGCAACAGTTGCTTGATAAGACTCTCGCTCTCCCCTTCAACCACCGAAAATAACTTTTGATTGCGTGCCGAATCAAAGGTTTCACCATAACTCCAACCCAGCTTGGCACCTATGTGCCTATCCTTCAAATCAGTAATGCTGTGATACAGAAACGCATGACCTTTCTTGGTAAACAACACCACTTGAGTACTGTAGAAATTGTCTGAGAAATCCAGATACTGGGCGCGTTCATCGGTCTTGAAGATGCCCACAACAATACCTTTCCCCGCCTTCGCCTGCATAAGACCACGTTTAAAAGGAAGACTGACCACTGTGTAGTCGATGCCTAAATCGTCAAAGATTGCCGTAACGATATCAAAATACACACCGCTCGGCGCATAACCTGCGGGATGCGATAACGGCGGATCGCCTTCATAGAAAATCAGTGTCTCCGTCGCGAATGCCCTGGGCAAACACACGAACGTCAGCAACACCAGAGCCAATACCCTGCTCATACCATGCACTCTTATTGAGTCATCTGAGTAGAGTATAGATGAGGTTGGAAACAGAGGCTTGAGGTATGGGGTATGAGGATAAGCGAATGTCAGATGACCAAGTGTTCCGTTATTTAAAACTCCACTTAAGTCATCGTGAAGCCTAACTTATGACACCACGCACAAACTAACCCATTAAGGGTTATATCTGACCCAACAAACCGCTGTTAACCCCACACACGCCCGATGTCTTACACCTACCATTTGGAAACATCCACGCAGCATTTAATGATTAAACACACTCATATAGACGCACTCATGTTTGCACACTCCTGTTAACGAAAAGTGCGTCGATCCGAAGTACAGGGAGACAGTTCATGAATCTAAGTTTAAAGTCCACTTTGCCAATGTTTCTGCCTTTAATTATCGGCACGAGCAGCGGATATGCAGATATCAAGCTTACTCACAACGCTGAAATCTGCGATCAGAATGTGGTTATTCAAAGTACCCTCAATGACCAGCATCTCAAAATAGTAGATGGCACTCTTAGCCTGACGACTCAACAAAATAGCCGAGCGGTTTTTAATATCGGCTGTGAATTTGAGAGCACTCAATTCACCCTGTTTCATTCCAGCGGTTACCTCTGGGCAAAGACTGAAAATGATCTTTCCACAGGCAGAGGCCACCCGGGCAACAGCGGTAAGTTTCACTTTGTAGCAGATAATCAAGGGCGTGTTTCTTTTGTCTCAGCGAAATGGCATGGCCGGCACGTCAGTGTTGATAGTAATGAACGCTTCTCACTGGTGGATGTGAGCTCAACTGCACCTCTTGCCAATGAGTTGTTCCGATTGCACAGCGTATCTGGTGACCCTCAGCCAGATCCTGATCCACATCCAACGGAAGAAATCAGCCACATTGGCACAACACAAATCTGGGACAAAAATGGCCAGAACATCCGCGTGGACAGGCCGTCCGGCTCTCAAGAAGGGGATCTGTTAATTTTGGCGCTGCATCGCACCGATGATGTCTTACCCCTTAGAGTGGATGGCTGGACGTATGCTGCCTCCTGCTATAAACGAGATAACGGCTATAACTGCGTGACCGCCGATGATTGTGAACGCTGGGATAGCAACTTCTGTTCGCACTTTGGAGACTACGGTCGAAAAGGGAAGGATCTGGCGCAGTCTATTTTCTATAAAACGGTTGCCTCCAACGAACCCGGTTCATACACATTCAATCTCAACAAAGATTCTTCTGGTCATCCTGGCTGGGTGATTCTGACGGCTTTGCGTGGTGCGAATACGAATGATCCGATTCGGGACACCAACCAAATTGGCTGCGATAAAGACGTAAACAGCCGCTTTCCATCCGTATATGGCGTCAAAGGGGATATGGTTCTGCTGTCTCAATCCTTTGATGACCGCATTGCCAAATCCCGGTTTCAAGCACCGGTTGGCACAACCACGTTCGGCTATGTCAGTAACAGTGATGAAGCCGGTTTCTTATATGGCGGGATACTCACTCAAACAGGAGAAACAGGTGTGATGGAAACCCGGGGTGAAGGCGGCCCTGGCTGCAAAGACGGGCTGGTTTCTTTGACGGTTAAGCCTGATCAGTAAACACCCGGCTTAAAGCTTTCTTTGGGAGGAAGCAATACGTCCTCCCAAAGACTGAAAAGGAACCTAAACCGTCGCCAAGTTACCTTTATTCTGGAGCCAATCTTTACGATCACCGGCGCGTTTTTTCGCCAGCATCATATCGAGCATTTGATCGGCTTTGTCTTCATCATCCAATGTCAATTGCACTAGACGGCGAGTGTCCGGGTCCATGGTGGTTTCGCGAAGTTGCATCGGGTTCATTTCACCCAAGCCTTTAAAGCGCTGTACGTTGACAGTACCACGCTTTTTCTCGGCCTTGATGCGATCCAACACACCTTCTTTCTCATCGTCATCCAGCGCGTAATAAACGTCCTTACCAATGTCGATTCGATATAGCGGAGGCATAGCTACATAGACATGCCCTTGTTCCACCAACGGTCGGAAGTGCTTAACAAACAAGGCACATAGCAGAGTAGCGATGTGAAGACCGTCCGAGTCAGCATCGGCGAGAATACAGATTTTACCGTAGCGAAGGGCTTCAAGATTTTCAGCACCCGGGTCCACACCAATGGCTACGGCAATGTCATGAACTTCCTGTGACGCAAGAATTTCTGTCGAATCCACTTCCCAAGTGTTCAGAATTTTACCACGCAACGGCATGATCGCCTGGAACTCGCGGTTTCTCGCTTGTTTGGCAGAACCACCAGCGGAATCCCCTTCCACCAGGAAGAGTTCACTGCGTTGGGTATCTTGTCCGGAACAGTCCGCCAACTTGCCTGGTAGCGCGGGGCCTTGAGTGATTTTTTTACGGGCAACCTTTTTGCTGGCTTTTAAACGACGCTGAGCAGTCGAGATACACAGCTCGGCCAATTGTTCCGCCACTTCGGTGTGCTGGTTCAACCACAAGCTAAAGGCATCTTTCACCACACCGGAAACAAAGGCAGCACAGTTTCGAGACGACAATCGTTCTTTGGTTTGCCCGGAGAACTGAGGGTCTTCCAGTTTCGCCGACAGCACATAGGCACAACGATCCCAAATATCATCGGGCGTTAATTTAATGCCTCGTGGCAGCAGATTACGGAATTCGCAAAACTCGCGCATGGCTTCCAGCAAACCGGTACGTAAACCGTTTACGTGCGTCCCGCCTTGTGCGGTAGGAATCAGGTTGACGTAGCTTTCCTGAATCAGCTCGCCCCCCTCAGGCAGCCACTGAACCGCCCAATCAACAGCTTCGTGCTCACCGGCCAATGAACCGACAAATGGCTCGTTCGGCAGCACTTCATACACCTGGGTATGACCTGCCAAATAATCTTTCAGACCATCCTGATAAAACCATTCTTCGGTTTCGTTTAACGCTTTCTGGACAAACACCACTTTCAGCCCAGGGCAAAGTACTGCTTTTGCTCTTAACACATGGCGCAGTCTGGCCACAGAAAACTTCGGACTATCGAAATATTGCGGGTCAGGGTGAAAACGAACCGTGGTCCCCGTGTTCTTTTTACCCACAGTGCCAATGACTTCCAGCTCTTCTACTTTTTCACCGTCGGCAAAAGCGATGTGAAACTGTTGGCCATCGCGCTTGATGGTAATGTCGACCCGTTGAGAAAGGGCGTTTACCACGGAGATACCCACCCCATGCAAACCACCGGAAAACTGGTAGTTTTTGTTGGAGAACTTGCCGCCCGCGTGAAGTCGAGTAAGGATGAGCTCCACACCGGAAACGCCCTCCTCCGGGTGAATATCCACCGGCATGCCTCGTCCATCG
>JBFHTA010000250.1:0-5901 GCA_041590855.1 Pseudomonadales bacterium | reverse complement strand
GCCATTGAATAGAGTCCTTCCGAATCAGCGATATAACTAGTGGGTGACAGTGCCTTGCTGCTGCACTGATTGCAACAGTTTTGGGTCAACATTTTAGGGTTAACGGTATAGGAACAACGCTCTCAAGTTCCGCAGTGTTTTGGAACACACCTAGTTAGTGCGGTTTTGGCTATATACGTGAAAACTTTAAAACCGATAGGACGCGTTCAGGTGGTATTGGGTCGCATCCTTAAAGGAATAGTCTACCTTATGTCCGAAATATTGAAGTTGGTGAGTGTTCCCATGCATTAACGAGTAGCGCGCGCCGGTAGCGATTTGCCATTTATCACTGATATCGTAGCCGATCCCCAGGTTCACTCCGGCGGTTAACCCCTGATTTGCTGAGTTCGTTCCTATGTTTTCTCTAAGGCTTCTCAGACCCTTTATGTTTCTCAGTTTCACTTCATTAGCGAAGTCGACTTTAGAAGCATACATGCCAATGTTCGCGCCTGTTGAGAGCGACCAACGTTCGTTCAGTGAATAGATATAATCTGACCCTAGCCCTAGTTCGTAATCCCGTTTGGCCACAGTAATCTTTTCCCTGATCTTTATGTCTTGGGGCGAGGAGCCCGAAGATAGCTGGTGGCTGGAAAAGTGTTTGTAGTCGATGTCATCTGAATCGGAAATTTGGACGTAGCTATATGCACGAAAGGAAGGGGTGAGGTATTTCCCCAGTTTTAAACGGCTGAAATCGCTGTCGGATAATGCATTGGCTGTCAGGCTTTGATCCGATCGAATGTGAGTATGTTTACTTTTCATGTTGGCTTTTGTTTCACTGGTGCCCATTTCAAGGCTGACGTAGACATCATCAGCACGGATAGAGGCACTGACGAACACGATGGAACAGATCAGAAGGTGCAGATTGGTACGGGTAAACGGGAACATAATCGATCCTTTTATGTTATTTGCCAGCGTGTTGGCTGAGGGATGGCAACAAGCGCAGGCTGGGGGAGGTATAACGCGCTCATTGCCATTATGCAGCAGCTATAAGGTTTACTCAGAAGCGATAGGTCGCGTTCAGGTAGTATTGGGTAGCGTCCTTGAACTTGTAATTCAGTTGGCTGTTTTCATCGTCATCAAATTTGAATGTGTGCTCGTTGCCATCGTACATGGAGTATTTGGCCCCGGTTTCTAAACGCCAGCTGTCAGTGATGGCGTAACCAACACCGGCATTAAGTCCGGCCGTCATACCACGGTTGGTTGAGGACTTTTTCATCTGACCGCTGTTGCCCTGGTTATCCTTTCTGGAAAACTTGAAGTCCAGTGATGAGTTGTAATAGCCCAGATTTCCGCCCGCAATGAAGGTCCAGTCGTCGCTGAATTCATACAAGTAGTCACTGCCAATGCCGAATTGGTAATCGTCTTTTGAGAATTTGATGCGATCTGTAATTTCGAAGTCCGTTTCAACATAGGTTACGTCGGTAGAGGCACCGCTTTGCGCGTAGCCATATACGCGAATGTTGTCGGTTAAGTATCGACCCACATTCATTCGAAGATAGCTGGCGGTATCCAATTCATCGGCCACTTCTCTGACCGGATCATCACGGTCGACCTCTACATTCGAGCTGAAGCTCGAACTGTGTTTGCCGCCTCCGATTTCCAGGCCTGTGTACCAACCGTTCAAGGAGTCTGCTGTAGCGTTTGAAGTAATCAGGGTTGCAGAAGTAAGTACGCTTGCGACAACTGCAGAGTTTTTAATAGTCATATCTAAGTTCCTAAATTTTCAATTTATTGAGTGGTTAAAACCGTGTGATTTACTGACTGTTCACAGCAATCGTTAATTGTTTTGAGCTGTGCTCGTTTGATGGGGTGGCATGTTAGGGAGGCGATGAAACGAGGGCTAATAACAAAAGAAAATAGAAGCTTAATAAATCTTAATAAATATTTAGGTTGTTGAAATATAAAGATATTTTTTGGTTGTTTTGAATGCGCAATAAGCAAGTGCTCAATTGGCTTGAAGGGGGCGGGGCGGTTTTATAGATCGGTTTTGACGGATTTTAAGACGGTTAAACAGGGGAGAAGTCTGAGGAGAGGGTGAACCAACGGCCAGGTAAACCAGCTGGCCTTATTACCAGATGATTTACCACGTTTGTTTGTAAAGCTAGGGAACATCTGAATAAGTCCCTCTCTGCTCAGGCCTATAAGAGAAATGGCTATTTAAGACTGGCTTTTAGGTGTTGTTCCACTGCTTCACAAAAACCTAGGAAACGCTCTCGTCGAAGGGTTAACTGATCCTCGGAAGATTCACTGAAGGTCAGAGATTGCCAAGGTGTAAAACAGCTCTCTTTACTCTCGGGTTGAGCAAGTCGACGAAAGATGGCGTCGCTGGGTATGGCTTCACTTAAGGCTTCTACAGAGCGCAAATAAAACAAACGGAATGTGTGAAAGTTTTCCCGCTTGAGAGCCATATTTGAAAGAATTATATACAAGTACGCATTGTGAATTTTGTTATAGGCCTGTTCTTTATTTAAATACTCCAGCGCGTGTTCATAGTCTTCCAGCTTGTAGTGTAATAATCCAAGCCAGATACCGACCTCTTCAGTGGGATATTTGGCACTGGATTCTATGGCATCTATTGCCAGGCGGATGTCAGTATCGGACAAATGGTCAGACAGGAAGGCGTGTCGTGCGATGAACTCGGTTTCAAAGCGCGAGAGTTGATAAGGACGAGCCAAAGAGCGAATCAGTCGATCGCCATCGTTGATCATTGTCTGGGCTACTTTAGGGCTCAGCGTTCGATCTGGCGATGAGTATTGTTCCGGTAAAGGCAAACTCAAAAAGACTGACAAATCCTTGATCAGGATGTGCAGACCGGTCTGAATTTGATCCGGTGTCAGGGTGTACTCTGTTTTTAACGCCAGCTTGTTGGACCCTTGATAAACCAGCTCTAACATCAGGTTTATTTTATGGTCACCGTGTTTACGCAAGATCAAATTAAGCTTGTAGTCATAAGCCAATACATTTCTGCCACCTGGCCAAAAGATCGAATCGTCAATCGGATCGAGGAAATAGGTCGGTGAGTCCTGATTTTTTAAGTCGATAAAGGGGTAGTTCAGTGTTTGACTGAGAACGCGGGCTTTGATTTCTTTGACATAGTTTTGCGTAAAGTTGTCTTTTGCCTTGATGGTATTTAAGAGCACATCAACAACCGGAACCGTAGCCCGCGTTTCCAGTTCTGTTTGAAGTTTTGTCTCAAGGGCGAGAGGTGATATCTCTGTCTGTTTTAAGCCGTAAAGCCAGCCAAACAACACAAACACTGCGAGAAGTAATGACAAATAGAGCCCATGAATTTGTTGGTGTTTCATGGTCGTCAATGACGACGTGAGTGGCTCTTTGGGCGGATGAGATTCAGACTCACTTTCGTCCCGGGGTCTTAAGCCGGCTCTTGAATCGTTATCTTTGGTGTGGCTAGAGGCTACGCCTTCGTTTTCCTGATTGGCTGTGTTGGTTAGCTTGGCTGATGTATTTGCTTGCTCAGCAGAGCTGGCCGGTTCGGCCGCCAGCGACACTAAATCGGTTTGCAGGTAATACCCTTTCTTCGGGTAAGTGACAATAATCTTACCAGCGTCAGGATGCGCAGAATGTTGTTTGAATAAAGCGCGCAAAGTACTGATTCGGTTGGTCAGGACGTTTTTGGAAATGTATTCGCTTTCCCAAACCCGTTGAATGATTTCATCGCCGGAAATGGGTTCTCCGATGCGACTCAACAGGACTTCAAGCAGTTCGATACTGCGTGGTTCTATATCCAGCGTTTGATTGTTGATTAAAAGTTGTTTGGAGACCGGGTTGTAGGTGAAATCAGCAATGATGATATTACAGCTTTCAGTATGGGCTTGTTCTAGCAGATTGCTCATGGAGAATTACGAAAAGGTCATTTAATTGGAGAAGGGGATAGTAGCAGTTACGAGTTGCTTTCTGAAGTTATCCTAAAAGAGATGCTATGCGGGAGGTATCCATATAATTTGACGCCTTTTAAGGATACCTATACCCGCTATTTTGATGAGCCTGAGCCGGTAAGACGGCACATAGTGGATATTGAAGGGGCTTAAAGTGAGGGCCTTTAAACGCTGCTGCCATTGAGTTCTTTTTCTTTGGCAAGCGCGAATTTCTCAACTTTCGAGATAATCACGTCCGCCTGGAAGGGTTTGAATAAATACCCGTTGGCTCCGGATTTAATGGCTTCAATGATTTGCGGTTTAGCGTTTTCCGACGTCAACATAAGCACCGGGATATGACTGAGTGCACGATCCAGGCGGATTCTCTTGAGTAGTTCCAGTCCGTCCATGTTTGGCATTTTCCAATCGCTGATGGCCAAATCAATGTGACGTGTTTTTAGCAGTTCCAGGGCAGTTTGGCCATCCACGGCTTCATGCACCTGGGTGTATCCGGCATTCTTTAGAATGTTGATCAGGGTCCAACGCATGGTGGAGCAGTCGTCGACTACCAGAATGCTCAAATCGTTTGTTTCGTTCATCGTGTCTTCTCCGTCAAATTGATCAACGTGATCGTGCTTTCGCTAAGGGTTCGGTGATTTCTGAGTCGGGATATGCCGGGAGGCTCAGGATAAATTTAGTTCCATGTTCCAGTTCGCTGCGCACTGTGATGTCTCCTCCGGCTTCTGTAACAGCGGCCAGTAAGGCGTTTAGACCGAAGCCCCGTCCTGCCAATGTGCTGGTGTGTTGGCTGTTGGTAAAACCGGGCAGGAACAGGATTCTCCAGGCTTCGTCCTGAATAACGAATTGCTCGACTTGTTGCTGATCGAGATCAGGATGGTGACTGGCCTTGTGAATGATTTCTTCCCATCGAATGCCATGTCCGTCATCGCTAATCTCTAAAAACAAACGGTCATTTTTCTGAAGGCAACGAAAACCGATTTGGCCAACGGCGGGTTTGTTTAAACGTATGCGTTCCGAGGCAGTTTCTATTCCGTGAGAGACGCAATTTCTTAACAAGTGAATCAAAGGGGCTTCCAGTTGGTCGAACAAGCGACGGGAAATCAACAGCGCTTCGCCTTCGATGAATACTTTAACTTGTTTGTTCTGACTGTCTGCCAGACGTTGTGCTTCAGCAGACCATTGTCGGACCAGTTTCTTGGCCGGGACAGTATCAAAAGATTGTATGACCTGATTGGCTTCAGACCAATTATGGTGCTCTATGGCGGTTTTTAATTGGTTGAATGCGTCTTTGGTCAGTGCGACTCCCAGCAAACGGGCTTTTAATTCATTGCCGAGTCCATCCAGTATATGGCGAACCGATTGGCTGTCTTTGGAAAACTGCTGTCGGGCGTCGTTAAACGCACGAATATGGTGAGGATCATTCCGGGTGCTGACCGCGATATTCCCCAGACAGGTTTCTAGCTGGTGGCAGGTGGATTGAAGGTGTTCTTGTTCCAACATGCCACAGATACTTTTTAAGGTATGAAGCTGACGTAGCGTATTGTCGATGGACGATTCTGAACTGATAGACAATTCCGGACAGGCAGGGGAGGCAGTTATGCCCTCTGTGCCAGACGCTGAGGTTGCGGATGTTGCTGAGGTAGTGGATGTCGTTTGAGATTTCATTGACAGCGCTTCCTTCGGAACACCAATGGGCATGGCCAGTTTACCCAAGGCGTGTTCCACCTCTTCCATCAGATTCAGTAACCGTAAGAAGTGTTCAGGATTGTCATAGAGTACTCGCATCCGTCGTTGCTCTTGTTCCAGACGTTTGTTTTGTCGAGCCAACTCCCTGGCTTGGGTAACATCTTCTACGCCGATGTCTACATGAGTGATTCGGTCGTGTAAATCCGTGCACGGATAGTACGACAGACTGTATTCCCGGATGTTGTTTTCGCTGTCTACAAAGCGGGTCGAGCGGGGCAGT
>JBFHTA010000249.1:0-5901 GCA_041590855.1 Pseudomonadales bacterium | reverse complement strand
GAAAAACTTTTGGTACAAACCGGCATAAAACCCGCCAACAAAGGCTTTATTTGGTCACTCGAAGGCGATCACTATCTGGCTTTTCAAAAGGACGCTGACGGTAATCTGGTCAAACAGGCTGAACACGCATTTCGGAGTCTGGTTGAAGCCAAAGCATGGCTCCATTCCGATGGGGTGAAAGACATTACGATGGAACAATCCAACGCCTATTTTGAAATGGTTGGGCAAGACCACACCAAAGATGAGCTTCAAGGCCATAACCCACTCATCACACACTGACGTAACTATTTATCTAGGCGCACTATTTAACTAAACGAACTATGCAACTAAGTACACTCTATAACTAAATGCACACTGGTCAGCTAAAAAGCTCAGCATAAGAGAGGTCTATGTGACTCAATACAAAGCACCGTTAGAGGATATCAACTTCATTCTGTTCGACGTACTCCAGGCGCATCAGTTATCGGAATACAGTCGCTTTGAAGACGCCACGAAAGAAACGGCTCGACTTATTATCGAAGAGGCCGCCAAGTTAGCAGAACACGCACTCTGGCCCATCAACCAGGTCGGTGACCGGGAAGGCTGCACCTATGATCCCGAAACTCACGCTGTGACAACCCCTACCGGTTTCAAAGAAGCCTATCAGCTTTACCGGGAAGGCGGCTGGAGTGGTTTATCAGCACCCACCGGGTTTGGAGGCCAGGGGCTACCTCATCTGTTGAAAATGGTGGTCGACGAGATGGTCTGCTCTTCCAACCTTTCCTTGGGAATGTACCCCGGGCTCTCCCACGGGGCAATCGACGCGCTCTCCTTACACGCTGATAAAGGCTTACAAGACAAATACTTAGGAAAGCTGATTGAAGGGGTGTGGACAGGTACCATGTGTCTGACGGAGCCCCACTGTGGAACAGACCTGGGGCTGATCTCGACCAAGGCCAAGCCCTTGGATGATGGTAGCTACACCATTACCGGAACCAAAATATGGATTACCGGAGGAGAACAGGACCTCTCCGATAACATTATCCACCTGGTACTGGCCAAGCTCCCTGATGCTCCTGATTCGAGCAAAGGGATTTCTTTGTTCTTAGTGCCCAAATTCCTCGAAGATGGCAGCCGGAACAGCGCTTTTTGTGGTGGTCTGGAACATAAGATGGGCATTAAAGGATCTGCCACCTGTGTAATGAACTTTGAAGACGCCAAAGGCTGGTTGATCGGTGAGCCCAACCAGGGCTTAAAGTGCATGTTTACCATGATGAACGCCGCGCGGATTATGGTTGGCATTCAAGGGCTTGGGTTGGCAGAAACCGGCTATCAAATCTCTCTTGGCTTTGCCAAAGAACGCTTGCAAAGCCGGGCGATGTCCGGACCAAAATATCCAGAGCGTAAAGCCGACCCTATCATCGTCCACCCCGATGTCCGCAGAATGTTACTTCGTCAAAAGCTAATGATTGAAGGATCACGGGCAATGGCCTATTGGACTGGCTTGCACCTTGACCTAAGTCACGCGCATGAAGACACCAAGCAGCGACAGCACTCCGACGATCTCGTCCAAATCATGACCCCCATCGTGAAGTCTTTCCTCACAGATGAAGGCTTCATGTCAGTAGATCAGGCGTTGCAGTCCATGGGCGGCGCCGGATTTACCCAAGACTGGCCCGTAGAACAACTGCTTCGCGATGGTCGAATTGCCCGAATTTACGAAGGCACGAATGGTATTCAGGCATTGGACTTGGTTGGCCGTAAATTGCCAATGCACAATGGCAGGTTAGTGCTCACCTACTTTGAAGCCATGCATAACTTGCTTGAAGGCATCAGCAACAATCTGCACATTGAACACTGTCAACGTATGCTGGGCACTCTCAAACAGACTTTGAACTGGATTCAAGCCAACAGTCAAGCAGACACGGAACAAGCGGCTGCGGTTGCCAGCCCCTTGCTGAGGCTGTTCGCGTTGACCACTCTGGGAGTATTTTGGGCGAAGATCGCAGAGCAATCCGGCAGACCCGATACGCAAACCCATTACCGTAGTGAGTTTCTATCCGGTAAGAAAAAAGCCGCCGATCACTTTTTCCGGTTATACAGCCCGGAAACAGATCAACTGGCTGCAGACATACAAGCAGGGAAAGATACTCTCATGACCTTCGCCCCCGAAGAGTTCTGACCCAACACCCTTAACGCCGGTGTCGATGTGTCGTTTACTACAGCATCAGGATTGCCCCCTGGTAGTTAACGGATCATCGACACTGGTTTTTTACGGTCTAAATAAACGTATCCCCAGCGGATTAAAGCCAGCCGAGATGCCCATACAGATCATTTCAGCGCTGCACTGATAACGCCAATTTGCTCAAGCAAGCGGGCAACGATTCTGGACTGCTCAACCCCCAAGGCCGTTTGATCCAACACATCAATCATTGCATCCATCAGAAAGAGCACCACCACCTGACTTAGCGGGGTTAATCGTTGACGACTGACATTAGGGAAGGCGACGCGAAGCTCCGAAGCCAGCTCTCCTGCCAAACCCTGTAGTTCCTGTCGAATGGTATTTCGAATTTCCTGATGTTCACTGGTTCGGCATTGCTGGATAAACATAAACAGTGCCGGATTGTCTGTAATGGTCTCAACGTAAATATCGAGCAGAGCATCGACAGTTATTGTCTGTTCAGCCGACAAAACATCACTGCGAACACGTCGTAACAGCACAGAGAACTCATCAATCAGGTTAAGCCCTAATTCTTCCATATCCTGAAAATGACGATAAAACGACGTGGGCACCACGCCCGCATTTTTAGCCACTTCCCGAAGCGAAATGTTTGAAAAGTGCTGGCCTTGCTCAATCAACCCTAACGCTGAGTCCATCAAGGCTTTTCGTGTTTGTCGTTTACGCTCTTCCCGACTCATATCTTATCCCATTAAATTTTGTGCATGAGTGTACACCAATATATTTCAAAATGACGACCACTTTATGACGCTATCTTTGAATTCCAAAACCTAATACGTCTCAAGGATCTGATCTCATCTATATATAAAGCAGGCTTACGCTATCCAAGCACGACAACTCTTTGATCAACAGCGCCAACATTAGTGTACAAGTGTTGACTGAAAACCCTCTCACTCATAAGTTAGTGAACAAGTGTACACAAAGGAGTACAACATCATGTCTACCGCATTTAAATCAAACCCATCACGTGTATCACCCATGATCGGTATGGCTTGGACTTACACCTGGCTATACAAGTTGGGTGAGTATTTTTGGCAACAGTCCGGCCAGCTCCAGGACTATGTAAATTTCGTACTATGTGAAGCCGACCCTCGATGGGATCAGCAACGCATGGCCGCTCAGATCATCAAGAAAGAGCATCCTACGGCTGATTCAACCACCTTATGGTTAAAGCCACCCGCAAAGTGGCAAGGCTTTAAACCAGGTCAATATGTGACCTTCGAATGTGAAATTAATGGTAGCCGGGTTCGACGTTGTTACTCATTGTCCAACAGCCCGGCGGACTTTGAGCGAACCGGTTTAATCAGCATTACCGTTAAGGCGATTCCGAATGGCAAAGTGTCCAACCACATCAAAGACCATATAGCTGAAGCCGATCTTGTCTATCTTTCTCATGCCCAGGGCGTGTTCAGTTATCAACTGACAGGTGCTCAGGAAAACGCCTCCAACAATCAAGAGCAACCAAAGGACATCCCAGAAGAAGCCAGCCAGTACTTGTTCCTGGCAGGTGGCAGTGGCATCACTCCCATCAAGTCGATGATTGAACAGTTAATGGAAGATCGCACGTTCAACCACCCAAAAATCACCTTGGTGTACACCACGAACAACGAGGGCGACGCCATTTACCTCGAACGTCTTCGTCAACTTGCCGAACATCAAGCCGACTTTGATCTTCACTTTCATGCCAGCGATGACCATGGGTACTTAACCACCAAGCAACTTCGCCAATGGATCAACGAGCCAAGCACCACCGACGCCTTTATCTGTGGGCCAAGTGCCTTCATGGAAAGTATGCAAACAGGGCTCAGAAAGCACGGTATTGCCGAAGACCACATTCAGCTTGAGCGTTTTGGCGCGGCCAAACCGGCCATCAAACCCACCCAAGGGAAACTTACCACCTACTTTGAGCCTACAGATCACACTCTGATCAACGAAGGCGAATCGTCGTTACTGGACATGGCTGAACAAGCGGGACTGAACCCCAAATACGGCTGCCGAGCAGGCATCTGCCACGAATGCAAATGTAAGCGTCCGGAAGGAGAGCTGATCAACGGTCAGACAGGCAAGGCCATTCCGCACGATCAATCGCACATCCAACCCTGCGTTACTTATGCCACCAGCGATTTGGTGATTCATCAGTGGACCTAAGGAATAAGATTATGAATAGCATTGTTGAAACCCAGTTAGCAGAACAAGACCTAACACCCACTAAAAAAGACTTGGCACAAGCCAAAGAAGAATTGGCACCCATCAAGAAAGAACTGGCCACCACGACCAAATTCAACCATTGGATGACCGATGAACAACTGGAAGAATTCGGTAAGGAATTAACCGCCCTACGAGAAGAGACCTTAAAAGAAGTCGGTCAGGAAGACGCAGACTACATTCGCAGTATCATTCGAAAACAACGTGTCTGTGAGATTTCAGGTCGTACCCTGATTCACTTTAGTATTAATCCAATTACCTGGCTGGCAGGCGTTGGGCTTCTTTCTGTCTCCAAAATCATGGAAAACATGGAAATCGGGCACAACATTATGCACGGTCAATACGACTGGATGAACGACCCAAAACTGAACTCCCAAACTTACGAATGGGACACCGTATGTGATTCCGAATCCTGGCGTAAAACCCATAACTACGAACACCACACCTACACCAACATTCTCGGTAAAGATCGGGATTACGGCTACGCTGTCTTACGCCTGAGCGACGATACGCCCTGGAAGCCTAGACACCTGTTTCAGTTCATCAACTACGGGTTATTAAGCGTGTTTTTCCAGTGGGGCGTGGGTTTGCACGAGTTAGAGTCGGAACGCATCCGCCGAAGAGAAATCTCGCTGAAAGAAAAAATCCCCTTCCTGAAACGCATTAGTAAAAAAGCGTCTCGTCAGGTGTTTAAAGACTACATCCTGTTTCCGTTACTGGCAGGCCCGTTTGCCCTGAAAGTGCTGGCGGGCAATGCCTTGGCTAACCTGGGACGCAACCTCTGGGCCTCCACCATTATTTTCTGCGGACACTTCACCCAGGACGCCCACACCTTCACTCAGGAAGAGTGTGAAAATGAGTCACAGGGCGCTTGGTATTTACGCCAGATGTTAGGCTCCAGTAATTTCACCGGAGGCCGCTGGCTGCACATTATGAGCGGCCATCTGAGCTATCAGATTGAACATCACCTGTTTCCGGACATACCAGCGCACAGATATCCAAAGATGTCGCTTAAAGTCAAAGAGATCTGTGACACCTATGGGGTACCCTACAATACCAACAGCTTCGGCAAGCAGTATTTCAGTGTTTTGAAACGAATCCTTCAATATTCATTACCTGATAAGAATCCGCTGCCAAAGAAAGCGATTCCCGAAAAAGCGCTCGCATAGGAGGCTTCCATGAACAAGCTTATCAACCGCATCGAAATCGCCAAAGATTTTGCGCAAACCATGATCGATAACACTATTACCACAGTGCAAAGCGTCCATGGCACCATCGCCGACACCAGTTATGAGATCATCAAACTGTCACCGGCTAACCCTATTCTGATGTCGGAGTTAAAACAACGCCACGATGAAGTATCCGGTCAGGTATACCAGACCATTCGCAATGTAAATCAGCATTTGGGCGGGCTGGCCTCTGAGCTGTTTGGCTCCATCGAAGAAAGCAAAGCCACTGACGACATAATGAATGCGAAG
>JBFHTA010000248.1:0-5955 GCA_041590855.1 Pseudomonadales bacterium | reverse complement strand
TTTCCCATGCGGCGATGACGGTCGATGTTTTCCAGGACCACGATGGAGTTATCCACCAGCATACCCACCGCAAAGGAGATTCCGGCCAAGCTCACTACGTTAATGGAGCGTTCGCCCAGATATAAAAAGATAAAGGTGCCCATGGCCGATACCGGAATGGCAATGGCCACGGTAATGGTCGATGAGATGGATCTCAGGAACAGCAGCAACACCGAAATGGCCAGTAAGGCCCCAATGATGAGGTTAAACTGAACCATTTCGATGGCGGTGTTGATGTAAGGCGTTTGATCGTACACCCAATCAAAGTAGAGGCCTTTTTCTGCAAGGACATGTTCATTAATGTCGTTAACTACCGCGCGTACCCGTTCCGTCAGTTCCAGAACGTTTGCGCCGGATTCCTTACGAACCCCGACAATGATCATGGGGACTCCGTTATGCAGCACGGCATCGGTTTTGGGTTCATATCCGATACGGGCTTGTGCGACGTCGGCGACGGTAATTCGATAGAAGCCGTCGTCCCGAATAGGGAGTTGTTCGACTTCGTCGGGAGACTGAAATTCAGCCAGAGTTCGGATGCGATAGTTTCGGCGGCTGATCCCCTGTACCCCGGCGGAGGTGGTTTTATTTCCGCGTTGTATCCGTTGCGCCAATTCTTCGATGGTCAGCTGGTTGTTGGCGAGTGCAGTAGTGTCGACAACCACTTCCAACTGCTCTTCGGTGCCCCCCAGAACGAACAGCGAACCCACACCTTCAACCCGTTCCAGCTGTGCGCGAATTTCATTTTCGAAGAAAGTCCGCTCTTTGCGAATGTCGCGGTAGGGTTCTTCTTTCTTTTTGAACATCATCCAGATAATCGGGGAACTGTCGGCACCAGAGGTGTTGATCACCGGTTTGAGTGCGTTTTCCGGATAGCTGGAGACCTCATTTAGCTTATTGGAAACCAGCATGTTGGCCGTGTTCAATGAGGTGCCGACTTTAAAGGTCAGGGTAACTTCACCGTAATCGTTATAGCTGGCACTTTCCATGAGTAGCAGGCCTTGAACACTTTTCAGAACCTCCTCCTGAGGTTCTATGATTTCTTTTTCGATTTCATAAGGGCTGGCCCCCGCCCAGGTTGTACGGACGGTAATCTGGGGTTGTTCGACATCAGGGGTGAGCTGAATCGGTAACTGCATTAGGCTGACAATACCAAACATCACCACCAAAATGACGGAGGAAATGGTGGCGACCGGGTGCCGGATGGACTGGCTGATAAAAGACATAGTGGGTTCCTTGATCCAAACGACGGGGTATTAAAGTTGAGGTTGGATCATCACGGGTTGATCCGGTCTGAGTCGGTCGTTTCCTTTGATCACTACTTGGCTGCCCGCTGTCAGTGCGCCAGGTTGAATGGCAACGGTTTCACCGTACCGACCACTGACCTCGACGGAAAGCATCTTGGCCAGCTGACGACCATCCTTTTGGGTTTCAACGGTATACACAAATTCTTGGCCTTGCTGCAGGACCAATGCATCGCGCGGAAGGGTGAGCACCTTGCGCTTGTCAGATGTTGCGACCGATACCTTAACGGACATGTTGCGAATAAAGCCTGATTGGTAATCTATCTTCACTTTTAAAGGCACGCTTTTGGTTCGTAAATCGGCCACCGGAACAGTGCTGTCGAGCACCCCGGACACTTCCATATTCAGCGCCGGAATCATCACGTTGGTGGTACTGCCCAGTTTTACATAACGCAAGTAGCGCTCGGGAATACTGACCTTGGCAATGGTGTCGTTCAGCTTGGCCAATGTCACAATCGGGTCCGCCTGGCCAAGCCATTCGCCAGGGTGCTTGTGTTTGGCCAGAATCAAGCCATCAAATTCGGCTTTAATGTCGCTTTTTCGAATCAAGATATTTAATCGTTCTATTTGATGACGTAAGCGCTGACGATTGGCTTGATTGGCTTTCAGGCTGAATTCAAGGTTTTCCAATGCTCTTTTACTTTCAAAGCTGGTTTTGAGCAGCTTGTTGGAGCGCTCGATGTCCCGTTCAATACGTGCTTGTTCCGCTTTCAGGGCATCAATTTCAGAACGGGTGATCTTGATGTCCTGATGGAGTAAGTCGGTATTTAGACTGGCGATAACCTGACCTTTTTTTACCATATCCCCTTCATTGAAATAGATGGCCGAGATGATGCCGGTTTGCTCACTGGTGATCAGGCTGCTGGTATTAAAGTCAATGATGCCAGGAATGCTGGTGGTGTCTGCCAGTTCTTTAGCTTCGACCTGGGTAACGACCACCTTGGCTGGTGGTGGCGTATTCGCTTGAACCGAGCCGATAATCAGCCCGAAAAACAAAACAGTCAGCACGCGAAGTATCGGTGTGAAATGAGGCGTTAAGGAAGAAAGAGCGAGTGCGCTGGCTGTCATGGGACATCTCTTATTATAGGTAGGGTCTGTAAATCAAACGTACGTTTGGTTTTGGTAAAGGCATAGTCTATGTACTTTACCGGCGGGGCTCAATTGAGAAAATTGATCGCTTAGTTAAAATCTATTCAACTGAGACAGCCGATCGTATCGTTCAGGTTGTGCGTGAAGTTCCCTAATAGAGGGTTCATTAATCTATTAAGAATAGCGATAGCCTGAAACATTAGCACTTTCGAATCATTAGCACTTCCGAAACGTTAGCACTTTCAGCTGATCGGTGGCTGGGTCATGTTATGAGTAGAACACTCGCTAGAAATGATCAGTAGATAATGTGGTTAGAAACGGTAGGCAATAAAAAAGCCCGACTTCTTTCGAAGTCGGGCTTTTAAATCTGGTGCCGGCACCAAGAGTCGAACTCGGGACCTACTGATTACAAGTCAGTTGCTCTACCAACTGAGCTATGCCGGCGAATGTGGTGAGCATTATATGGATAAAAAAAAGGTTGTCTACACCTTCCGAGAAATTTTTTAATTTTTTTCTTAATCGTTTGATTAATCGCCCGGCCTTGGACAAAATCTAACCTGTTTCGAGTAACACCTGTACGGTTTTTAGAGAAATCCTTGAGAAACCGCTAAACAATACATCGCCTTAGTGAGGCAAAGTGGCTAGAATGGCCAACCCTGTATTTAACTAAACAGATCGTTGTTTAGATAAACCAATAAAGATAAAAAGACGCACTGTATTTCCAATACCTGTTATGTAATGGGAATACGCAATCGTCAGACTGGCAGCCAAGCTCATAATAAACGCCTGACACCATAGAACGAGATCAGGTGAAGTATTTTTGATCCATTTTAGATTGGAAGCTTCATGGCCAAAAAAACAAATAAGCACGTAGACAAGATTCGAACAGGCAGTTTTGAACGCAAATTCCTGCTGGCGAAAGCTGGGTTGGTTGCAGGAACCCGTTATGCGTCCAAAAGTGCTGGTGCGATGCTGAAAAGTCAGGATCGTCGACGTAAGGCCCATAGCCGTGCTTTATCTCAGGAAGCACATTACCTGGTTGAAGAACTGGGTAAACTGAAAGGCAGTGTGGTGAAAATTGGCCAGATGATGGCCCTATATGGTGAGTTGTTTTTGCCTGAAGAAATCACCGATGCCTTACACACCCTGGAAGAGGACACCACGCCTGTTGCCTGGACTACCATTCATCATGCTTTGATTACCGAGCTGGGTACGGAACGCTTGCTGGAGCTGGATATTGATCCGGTGCCACTAGGTGCTGCCTCTTTAGGGCAAGTTCATCGTGCCACTCGTAAGTCAGATGGCAAGCAGTTATGTTTAAAAGTGCAATACCCAGGGGTGGCGGAAGCGATAGATTCGGATCTTAGCTCTGTGGCGTCTTTGCTCAAGTTAACGCGCTCGATCAAACTCGGTCAGGATTTTGATCAATGGTTTAATGAAATCCGTTTCATGATGCATCGCGAAGTAGATTACTACGAAGAAGCCTATACTACCAAGAAGTTCGGTAAGTTACTCGCCGACGACCCGCGCTATGTGGTGCCGGAAGTTGTGGATCGTTACTCCACCGGGGCGGTTCTTTGTACCAGTTTTGAAGAAGGGTTGAACGTAAACAGCGATGCGGTGTTAGGCTTGTCGCTTGAACGAAGAAATCACTTGTCAAAAGCAGCATTGGATTTGTTGTTCAAAGAATTGTTTGTGTGGCAGGAAATGCAAACCGACCCGAACTTCGGAAATTACCGGGTTCGTTTAGGTCAGAACGGGGAACAAGATCAGCTGGTGCTTCTGGATTTCGGTGCTGTTCGTACCTTTGATGATACGGTTATGAAACCCGTGCAATTGATGGTCAAAGGTGGCTATTTGCGGGATAAAAAACGCGTGTTAGAAGGCGCAGTAGCGGTAAATTTCATGCAAGAGCATTTCCCACCGAAAGTATTAAATGCCTTTACTGAAATCGTTTATGACTTGGTGGAACCCTTTGCCAGTGAGCAACACCCACCGCCGGCCTTTGCTCTTAATCAATACGGTGATTACTGCTGGTCATTAAGCGACTTACCGGCGCGTGTTGCCCGAAAAGCAACCATTTCTGCGGTGTCGAAACACTTCAATATGCCACCTAAAGAGTTCTTGTTTCTGCAACGTAAATTGGTGGGCGTCTATACCATGATTTCGGTGCTGAATGCAGAATTCAACGGTCAGGAAGTGTTCGAGCCATATTTTGAACGCTTGGTTGATCAGTTGGAAGAAGAAAGCGTTCAAGAGGCCTGATCACAACCAGTTCGGAGCATGGAGCTAATTGAGATCTTGATTAGCTCCCGATTGATTTTTTGATCACACTACGACAAAGGTGCTACCACAGCGCCTTTTTCTCTTCTTTCAGCCAGTCTAATGCTTCATCTAATTCCTCAAAGAAACGGGCTTCACCGGAAATAAACCAGGAGCCAATTTTGGCCGCATATTCCTGCCATTTTTTGTTTCCGTAGATTGCGATCTTGGCGATTTCATTGGCATGGTGAAAGCCCAGCTTCAGGTCGTCCCAGGCGGCACGTAATTCCCAGCCTTCCAGCTCTGTCGCATCAACAAAGAAGCTGATGTAGGGTTGTTCGATGCCTTTGAGTGCTGACTCCAGCATGGGAACAATATGTTCGTAATCCTGATGGGTGAGCTTGCCTTGAATTTTGAGAGTGACCAGCAACTCCTGATCGAAGCGTTCAATGCCGATGGAGATACCGTGGCGGATAGTGTTCATAGTCGTACCTATACTCACAGCCTGCACGTCCGGAGGGAAACATTGGACAAGTTCAACGCAGGTATTCGGAGCCTCATATACAGGTACCTTAACTATAGATCGAACCAGAGAAATTGATAGGTTAAATCAAAAATCTTGTTTTATTGATCAGTAATTATTGAATTACACTATTACTCCATTTCCCTTCCGTTTTTCAAGATGCTAAGGCCTGTCATAGATGTTTCGTCTGTTTGAAAAAATTATTGATCCCTTCCCGGCAGAAGAGCCCGTGCAACCTCCTTCGTCTTTGTATCAGTTTTGTCGTCATCATATTCGCGGGATGGAGTGGCCGTTGATTGCCATGGCGTGTTTGTCGGCCGTTCTGGCGATTCTGGAAGTGTATCTGTTTGGCTTTATGGGCGAGCTGATTGACTGGTTATCCACAGAAACACCCAGCAGCCTCTTCCAAAACCATGGTGATGACCTGTTGTTTGTCGGTTTGCTGCTTTTGATCGGCTTACCCATACTGGTGTTTTTACATGCGGCTATTCTGCACCTTGCATTATTGGGCAATTTCCCGATGCAGATTCGTTGGATGTCGCATCGGTATTTGCTAAAACAAAGCATGGCATTTTACCAAGACGACTTTGCCGGGCGAATTGCAACCAAGGTGATGCAGACTTCATTGGCGGTGCGAGAAACCGTGATGAAATTGCTCGATGTGATGGTCTATGTGGGCGTATATGCGGTCGCTATTTTGGTGTTGGTGGCACAAGCCGATTACCGCATGATGTTACAGAT
>JBFHTA010000247.1:0-6028 GCA_041590855.1 Pseudomonadales bacterium | reverse complement strand
AGGCAGTAATTGCTGGCCCTGTTACACGTGCCGCCAAGACATATGCTTCATTTGACGGTTTAAAGTCTCCATAAAGTTCGGTCGGATCTGTCAAGGTAGCCAGCAAGTTGGCGTCCATCAGCATGGCCTGCGGTGAAGATTTCAGTAACGGCGTAAAAGTCGTCATAGCATCTTCAAGCGGCGATAACGCCAATGCAGAGGAGAAGGTCACACTTTCAAGGTCCGCCGTGGTTATATCATCTGGAGAAATCACCCCGGCCTGACCGTCATTCACCAAATTCAGTAACGCTAAATGACGAACTGGTCGCTGAGATTGAGATAAGTTAACAGCCATGGAATATTGAGCATCCGCCACAAACTGGCCACTGCTAGGCTGTACCCCCCAACTTTCAAACAACAGCTTGAAATCAGACCCTTCGGTGGAATCCATCGGCGACAAAGGTTGTTCTTGCTCTGCCTTAGGATCAACAAACACCATCAACTTACCGCCTTTCAATACATACTGATCGATGGCCAGCAAGGTCTCGTCACTTAACTCCTTGGGATGCACCAGAATCAATACGTCCACTTCCTCCGGAATCTCAGAAATAGAATCTTCCAGTTCTTTCAAGGAAAAAAGTTGTTTGATCTGTTCAAAGAGCATCCATGGCTCTTTTTGCTGGCGACTCATAAAATCAAACCCGCCATTTACATCAAGCGTCGACAACAAGCCAATGACAGGCAATTCAGGATGAGCCGCCGTATAAATCAGCTTACTGATGTCATATTCAAGGTATTCTTCCTGATCCAGCTGGATAAAAGGAATCACTTGCGCATTATTAAGCGCTTTTTCACCATCTTCCGCCGTCTCCGAAAGTGCCGCTACCAAACCAAAATAAAGACTGGCGCCACCTGCATTTAATGGTACTCCTTGAAGACCGTACCCGGTTGCCTCATCCTCTTGTTCTGAAAACGCAACAGGATCAATCACCTCTAACGAAAGATTGCCACCAGAATATGCGACATACTCTTCCAACAACTCTTGGACACGCTTAGCATAATCGCGAATGGCCGGCAGCCCTTCCGTTTCCTTACGAGAGAAATACAGTTTTAACGTAACCGGTTGCTCCAGCTTAGACACAATGTTTTTTGTGCCATCTGAAATGGTGTATAGACGATTCTCTGTTAAATCCATGCGAGCACCAGAGAACAACCACTGGATCGCAATCACCATCACCAAAAAGACCGCAGCAAGGCCTACTAATCCTGTTCGAGAAAATAACTTACTGTTCATGCTCAGCCTCCTTATTCCGCTTTCTTCATGTCAATCACAATGGCCGTAGCGATCAGCCACACCGAAATAACCAAAGCAAAATAAAGAACATCCCGAACATCCAGAACACCACGGGATATGGCATTAAAGTGGGTTAAGAAGCTCAAAGAGGATATCGCATCAATCAACCAAGCTGGCGCCCAACTCTGGAAAGCATCCAAAACCATTGGGAAACCACTGACAATAAACACAAAGCAGACAACCACACTTAAAATAAAGGCAATCACTTGGTTATTTGTGGTTGCTGACAAACAACAACCAATCGCCAGGAAGCCACCAGCCATAAACCAACTGCCCAAATAGCTGGCAAAAATAACACCGTTATCCGGCTCCCCCAGATAATTGACCGTCACCCATATCGGGAAGGTTAAAGAAAGGGCTACCCCAATGAATAACCAGGAAGCCAAGAACTTACCAACAATCAGATCACGGGTTGGAATCGGTAACGTCATGATCAATTCAATGGTGCCCGTTTTACGCTCTTCCGACCATAGACGCATAGCCAAGGCAGGCACTAAAAATAAATACAACCATGGATGAAAGCTGAAGAAAGAAAACAAATCGGCTTGGCCACGCTCGTAGAAGTTACCTAAATAAAAGGTAAACACCCCATTCAACACCAAAAAGATAACGGTGAAAATGAATGCCAGTGGCGTCGCCAAATAGCTTGCGATTTCTCGTTTTATTACTACGCCCAACATCTTAATTCACTCCTTCCCTTGTAACCGAACGGAAGACATCGTCCAAGCGACCGCGCTCAACGAAAATCTCTTCTGCTTGCAACCCATTAGTTGAAAGCATGTCATTGACAGCATCCAGTAAACCGGCAGACTGCTCAGGAATCAGCGTGATCCAATCCCCTTCATGAAGTACCTCTTTTACCCCCTTCACTGAAGCAAGCAAGTTTTCATCAACCGACTCTGCAAAGCGTAAAGATATAGCATTATGAAATTTGGACATGGCCTGTAACTCTGCCGGCGTACCGTCCGCCACTTTGGTACCGTTCGCAATAATCATTGCACGAGAGCAAACGGCAGAAACTTCTTCCAAAATATGGGTAGAAATAATGACTATTTTATCTTTCGATAGATTTTGAATCAGCTCACGAACATGCTGCTTTTGATTTGGGTCCAAACCATCCGTGGGTTCATCGAGAATCAATATTTTAGGATCATGAAGAATAGCTTGTGCCAACCCAACACGACGTTTAAAGCCTTTTGACAGGTTTTCAATCGGTTGATTACGAACCGATTCGAGTTCCACTTCATCAATGACTTTTTGGATGCGAGTAGCCGCTTCTTTACCAGAAAAGCCCCTAACCTCTGCAATGAACTTTAAAAAAGCTTCTACCGTCATTTCACCATAACTTGGTGCACCTTCCGGTAAGTAACCAATCAGCTTCTGGGCAGCCAGTGTATCTTTCGCAATATCATGCCCATCAACCTCGACCGTTCCGGCTGTCGGAGCCAAAAAGCCGGTAATCATCTTCATGGTTGTGGATTTCCCTGCTCCATTCGGGCCGAGAAAACCAAGCACTTCACCCGGCTTTACTTCAAAAGAAAGATTATTAACCGCGGTGAATGAGCCAAATGTTTTCGTCAACTGTTTGACCGTGATCATTGACTTCTCCGTGACTTCGTTATTATTTCTATCTGTGTTCTAGGGATACATCTAAAACCCAGGAAACCTCTGAATGAGCCCCTAACGCTTTAAGTGCGCAATATCATTGGGGTTATTGATCCATTTTTCAAGGTAAACAGACGGATTATTTACCGACTTTGCTATGTATTCGACACCCCAAACACACTAGCACACACCAACGCTTTGCAAGAGCAACAAGACTATCGGATATTACTGACCATTTTGTTAAAAGATGGTTTCGAGCATTGGGATTCCCCCTTAATCAGGGTAAACTTGCTGCACTATTGCGACATCATGGACTGGGGTATAGAACCGAATCATGAAAAATTTCAACTTTGCCGAACTGATTTTCCGCTTTTTTAGAACCATTCTGGCAAAATGGATGAAAACCACTGTTCAAGGTGGAAGCCCAAAGGAACTTGGACTGGACCCAAATCAACCCGTACTCTACGCCATTCGAGGGCCATCATTAAGTGCCCAATTGGTCATTGACCAGGAATGTCTCACACGAGGTTTACCTTCGATACGTGCCGCCATGCCGAGCGAATTTGGGGAAAAGCGCAGCTACATTACTCTCAATAAACGGCAAGGTCGCTTCTTCAGCAAACGCTGGGTCCCGGTCACCTCCGAACGTCTGCTACGCAGTATTGAAACACTGAATAACAATCCTGATTTTGATGTCCAGGTGGTTCCTGTAACTGTGATCTGGGGCCGAAATCCGGACAAAGAGAAATCGCTTTTCCGTTCACTGTTCTCGGATAACTGGTCATCAGCTGGGAAACTTCAACAGTTTTTTACCGTACTTATTCATGGTCGAGATACGCTAGTACAGTTCAGTAAGCCCATTTCTCTGCGTTCAATCATCAAGCAGGATGAAGCCCCTGAGCGGACGGCCAAAAAGATTCAACGAATTCTTCGGGTTCATCAACGCCGTTCGCGTGAAGCCATCGTTGGGCCTGACTTATCCCACCGTCGAACACTGATGCGTTCTCTGCTGCACAGTAACGTTATGCGTCAAGCCATCCAAAAAGAGGCGGAAGAGCACGGCATCACCATTGAAAAAGCTGAAAAGCGAGCCCTGAAGTACGCTGATGAACTTGCGTCTAACATGTCCTACTCGACCATACGTTTCCTGGAAGTCGTTCTTGGTTGGGTTTGGAACAAAATCTACGACGGTATTGAAATTAATCATCTGGAAAACTTGGAAAAAGTCGCTCGGGCAAATTCTATCGTTTATGTCCCCTGCCACCGAAGCCACATTGATTACTTATTGCTTTCGTACATTCTTTACCAAAATGGTTATCAGCCACCGCACATCGCCGCTGGCATTAACCTGAATATACCGATCGTCGGCAGTATCCTGCGACGCGGCGGTGCCTTTTTTATGCGTCGTTCGTTCAAAGGCAACCCACTGTATTCCAGCCTCTTTAACGAATACATGCATACCATGTTTACCCGTGGTTTTTCAGTGGAATACTTCGTGGAAGGCGGTCGGAGCCGTACCGGCCGTCAATTAACGCCAAAAGCTGGCATGTTGGCCATGACCGTTCGAAGCTTCCTCAGAGATTCCAAAAAACCAATCAAGTTCATGCCAATCTATGTTGGCTATGAGAAGATTTTGGAAGGCAACACCTACCTGGGTGAGCTGCGCGGAGCCAACAAGGAAAAAGAATCGGTAGGAGGCCTCTTCAAAGCACTGAAACACCTGAAAAATTCGTTTGGCAAGGTGCGCATGAACTTTGGCCATGCCATAGATTTGAAAACCGAACTCGATAACTTCCGTCCTGGCTGGCGTGATGAAGACTATGGCAACGATTATCGCCCTGATTGGCTGAACAGTTTTGTCGATCTACTTTCCACTAAAGTTGCTACCAGCATCAACAGCAGCGTTTCCGTTAACCCGATCAATATGATTGGTGCTGTGTTGCTGGCAACACCAAAGCAAGCGTTAAGCGAGCACGTACTGATTGACCAACTGGATCGTTTGAAAAAACTACTGGCCTCAGCCCCGTACAGTGAGTTAATCACACTCCCGGAAGGCACTGGTGAAGACTGGGTGAAATATGCCGAAGGCATGAAGGTCATTAACCGTAAGAAGCACAGCTTGGGCGACATTATTTTAATGGACGAAACCCAGGCCGTACTACTGACCTATTACCGTAATAACATCCTGCATCTGCTAGCCATTCCTTCCTTGATTTCGTTGCTGTGCTCTAACAATCGCAGTCTGGAGCGAGGGTATGTTGTCCGACTCAGTCAATGGATCTACCCATACCTTCAAAATGAACTCTTTATTCATTGGAGCGAAGAACAAATTGAAGAAATCATCAATCAATGGGTAGATACTCTGGTTGAGGAAGGATTGATTCGACTGGATGGTAACTGCCTGATGAGCCCTGAACCAGGCACGTCAGACTTTGTAACCCTGCAACTGATGGGTCAACCAATTTTGGCCACACTGGAGCGTTACTACATTGCCATCGAATTACTGCGTATCCGGGGCCAGGCAGCTCTGACCGCAGAGGAGCTTCAACAGCAAGCTACAGCAATGGCCGAACGTTTGTCGATTCTTCATGGATTGAACGCGCCGGAGTTCTTCGACAAAGCCTTATTCCGCGACCTGGTAACAACACTACTGGAACGAGGAGTTGTTAAGAAGGCCGAAGAAGACAAGCTAATCTTTGATCAGCAAATCGAGACCATCGCGGAAGACGCTCGCTTGATTCTGAACTCACAAGTCCGTCACAGTATTCTGCAAATCACCCGCGACCAAGCCGGTGAGGACGATGCAGATAATTCAGTAGAAAAAGTAGGCACCACTGAAAAACCTGAAAAGACTACTGATTAACTTAAACAAGTTATTTTTCTGATACGAAAAAAAGCCCTGATATTCAGGGCTTTTTTGTCTTTTAAGGTAAGTCTATCTGAAGATTATCTAGGGAACCTCTTACATGGACACCGCCCGTTTGCCAAGCTGAATCCGTAACAAAATGGTATCGATTGCGTTCTTACATCCGGCCTGTTAATGAAGTCTTACTTCTGGCCACTATGGAATTCGCCGACGGGGCCCTATCT
>JBFHTA010000246.1:0-6099 GCA_041590855.1 Pseudomonadales bacterium | reverse complement strand
CCGTGGTTTTTGATTCCGGTGCCAAGAAGGTTATGCGTAAAGAGATTGAAATTTACGGTGTTTACTTTAACCCGGAAATTTCACAAGCCAAGCGTAAAAATAAAATTTTCCTTCGCAAAAGAAAAAACATCTACCCGCCTTCCATTGCAGGTCAGATTACGCTCGTTCATGAAACCCTGGATCAGGTATTGTCGCCTCGTAAGGCTTGGTATTACGCACCAGGTCAGCGTCGGGTTCGCCGTACACCGGATCTGGAATACGCAGATGAGCTATTCAACAGTGACGGCTACAAAACCGTAGACCAAGTTGATCTTTATAATGGTGCGCCAGATTTGTACGAATGGCGTATAGTTGGCAAGACCAAAAAATACATTCCTTACAATTCTTATCGCATGATGGGTGAGAATGTACCGGTTGATGATCTGGTAGGCGAAGGAACTCTGAATCAGGATTTTACCCGTTATGAAATGCATCGCGTATGGCACATCGAGGCTGTCTTGCGTCCGGGCATTCAGCATCAGTACGCCAAACGTGTATTTTATATTGATGAAGATTCCTGGCAGATTGGCCTGGCGGAAGAGTACGCTGAAGCCGATGGTGAAGTGTGGCGTTTCAGTGAAGCGCACACCGTTAATTTCTACGACGTTCCTTTGGTTTGGACGGCTGGTAACCTGACTTACGATTTGAAACAGGGTGGTTACTACGCGGAGTGGTTAGTGACCAGTGACGACAGCGCGCCTGAATTTAATACTAAACTGAATAAACGTGACTTCAGTGCTTCGGCAATGAGACGTGAAGGGCGGCGTTAATCCTACAAAAAAAGGCGCTCTGAACAGCGCCTTTTTTAATGCCTATAGCTTCAGGATGTACTTGCGTCTTACGCCTGCTCATGGACAATGAATAAAAAATACAGCGCTTTAAAGGAGCGAAAATGGACGGCCCAGTAAGTTTTGAATTGCACGAACGGTTAGAAGCAGACACCTTCCATATCGGGGACTTTCCTCTGTGCAAAGTCTTGTTGATGAACGACCAGCGGTTTCCTTGGTTTATTTTGGTACCAAGAAAAGGACAGATGACCGAGTTATATCATCTGACGGAAGAAGACCGTGTTTCCTATATTCAGGAAACTTCTTTCTTATCTCAGAAAATTATGGATGCCTACTCCGGACACAAACTGAACGTGGCTACTCTGGGTAATGTTGTGCCTCAATTGCATATCCATCATGTAGTGCGTTATCGCGATGATGAAGCCTGGCCCGGGCCAGTCTGGGGCTTTGGGCAAGCGGTTCCATACACGGATGACGTTTTGAAAGAGCGTCTTTCCCGTTTGAGCCTGCTGAAAGGTGAATTATTCACGCCAACTCAGTTTTTGAGTGATGCATTGAAATAACACCCTATTGACGAACAATATGGCGAAGTAATTAAAAGGGATTCGGTAATGAACGCATTGTCTGCAAAACGTTGGATGAGCCCGATTGGCACAGGTGTCGGGCTGTTGTTGTTATGCGCCGTTTCCAATGTGTCAGCTCAAGACGATTATTTGCAAGTCATGAATGACTTTCAGCAGTATCAGACGCAGACAGAAGCTGAATTTCAGGCGTTTGAGGACGCCTTGAATGAGGCCTATCAGCAATATCTGGCCGAGATCGAAGAGGTCTGGGACGATACCCGATTTACCAATGCTCACCAATGGGTGCAATACGATACCGATCTTAAACAACGGAGTATCGTGGATTACCAGACCGATTCTGTTGTGATTGAATACATTGACGTTGACTCGAAAGATATTTCCTATCAAGACGTGACTCTTGAGCTGAATAAAGTGTTTGAGACCAATATTCAGGGAGCGCTGAACAGTGACCCTGTTTTGCAAACGGCAGCTCACTCCACCGGAATGAACATTCAAGTTGAAGCTGACACGGCGCAAGAACCTATGCTGCCGACATCCAATGCCAGTAAAAATACCAACTCGATGGCTGTTGCTGAAGAGTTAGTGAGTGGCGATGGGGTGAGTACCCGTTATCTGCCTGTGTCTCGTCGTTTGACGGTGGTTATTAAGTTGCCGGAAGAATATGGTATGCATAAGGCGGAGCGATATTGGAAAGCGACCTCTCAATATGCTGAGGAGTGGAAACTGGAGCCAGCGTTGGTGATGGCGATCATTCACACCGAAAGTAGCTTTAATCCTTTGGCGCGTTCTCGTATTCCGGCGTATGGCTTGATGCAAATTGTACCCAGAACGGCTGGGCGGGATGCAGCCAGAGCCATATTTGGCAAAAGCCGTATGCTGAAACCGAAATACTTGTTTGATCCTAATAATAATATTCGGGTGGGTGCAGCCTATTTGCATGTGTTAAATCACAGATACCTTAAGGGCATTCATAACCCTGAAAGTCGTTTGTATTGCACTATTGCGGCGTACAATACCGGTACGGCCAATGTTGCTGCTGCTTTTATCGATCAAAAAAGTATGCAGAAGGCCTATGCGCGAATCAACCAGCTTGAACCCAGCGAGGTTTACGATATTCTTGCCACGCGCTTGCCTTACCGCGAGACAAGAGACTACCTTAAAAAAGTGGTTGGGCGGTATCAATTGTACATAAACTAGGGAGCTATTGCCTCGTGGTGGATAAGTGAGAGGCTTATTCAGTGGTTCCTTCGTTCTTTGTTGACCATATAACGATAAAAGCAATAAAAATTAGATCGAGAACATCCCGAAACGGGTGTAAGGAATTTCATGAAAAAACTAGCTTTGTTCATCAGTAGTTGTGTCATTGTGTTTTTAGTCGGTTGTCAAAGTCAGCCGGTTGTTCAACAACCTGCGCCGCCGCTAATACCTGCTTGGATTGATAATCCGGGGAATGGCGTGGTTGGGTCTTCTGTGATTCATGTGAAGGGGCGACATTTTCAAGAGCAATTGGCCATTTCCAGAGCGCGTCAGCAGTTAGCAGCTCGCCAGGGCGTGGATGTGGAATATGTGCAGGTTTCGACCGAAACGGTGACTAATGATCAGGCTTCTTCCAAAGTGAAGCGTGTTGGGTCTGAAGAAGTTTCAACCAAGACGGTGAAGGCAAAAGTGGTTGAGAAGTGGACAAACCCTAGAACTCGTGAAATTTTTGTTCTGGTTGTGCCGTATTAATCGTTTTATTCCTTCTGTAGACGGCTTGCTTTTCTTTGGTTTGATTCTCTAGTAATCACCGAAAATCTGCCGTATACGCTAAAAGTCCGACTAGACCTAGCCGGACTTTTTTTTGTTGTTATAATAGCCTCTTTTTTCCGATTTCTGCCTGCGGTTCAGGTCTGGGGATTGGTCTGAATCGAACAAAACGTAGTTACCAAATCATCTTATAAGAAAGTAATAAAGTAGGAATTAGATTATGCGCAGCCACTATTGCGGTGCTTTAAGAAAAGAACATGTAGGACAAGAGATTACTCTGTGCGGTTGGGTTCATCGTCGTCGTGACCACGGTGGCGTTATCTTCCTTGACGTACGGGACCGCGATGGTATTACACAGGTAGTATTTGATCCGGATCGTGAAGAGAGCTTTGCGACGGCAGACAGTGTTCGTAACGAATATGTTATTCAGTTGACCGGTATTGTGCGCGATCGTCCGGAAGGCACCATCAATAAAGAAATGCCGACCGGTGAAATCGAAGTATTGGGTCACTCGCTGATCGTTCTTAACAAAGCCGATACTCCTCCGTTCCAGTTGGACGAGCACCAAAATGTTGGTGAAGACATACGTTTGAAGTATCGCTATGTCGACCTGCGTCGTCCTGAGATGCTAAACAAGCTGCGTTTGCGTTCTAAGATCACTACTGCGATCCGTAACTACCTTGATGGTGAAGGCTTCCTGGACATCGAAACACCGATCTTAACGCGTGCAACCCCTGAAGGTGCGCGTGATTATTTGGTACCAAGCCGTACACACGCCAACAACTTCTTTGCATTGCCGCAATCGCCGCAATTGTTTAAGCAGTTATTGATGGTGTCAGGTATGGATCGTTACTACCAGATCGCAAAATGTTTCCGTGACGAAGACTTGCGTGCAGATCGCCAGCCAGAATTTACCCAGATTGACTTGGAAGCCTCGTTCGTAAACGAAGAGGACATCATGTCGATCACTGAAAACATGATCCGTGATTTGTTTAAGGCGACCTTGGGTGTGGATTTGGGCGCGTTCCCTCGTATGCCATATTCTGAAGCGATGCAGAAGTACGGTAGTGATAAGCCGGACATGCGTATTCCGCTGGAATTGGTGGACGTTGCTGATCTGATGACCGATGTGGATTTCAAAGTGTTCAGTGGCCCGGCAAAAGACCCTAAAGGTCGGGTAACAGCATTACGCTTGCCAAAGGGTGCAGAGCTAACCCGTAAGCAAATCGACGAATACACCAAGTATGTAGGCATTTATGGTGCGAAAGGCTTGGCGTACATTAAGGTAAATAACAAAGACGATTTGGAAGAAGGCTTGCAAGCGCCAATCGTTAAGTTCTTGCCAATTGATGTACGTAAAGCGGTACTAGAGCGTACGGGTGCTGAAAATGGCGATATCATCTTCTTCGGTGCAGATTCTGCAAAAGTAGTTACTGAAGCTTTGGGTGCATTGCGTTGTAAGCTGGGTGAAGACTTGGATCTTTATACTTGCTCTTGGGCTCCGCTATGGGTTGTGGACTTCCCGATGTTTGAAGAAACGTCTGAAGGTGGTCTGACGGCTATTCACCATCCATTTACTGCGCCTTCTTGTTCACCTGAAGAATTGAAAGCGAACCCGGCGGAAGCGCTTTCACGTGCTTACGACATGGTATTGAACGGTGTTGAGCTGGGTGGTGGTTCTGTCCGTATTCACGAACAAGCCATGCAGGAAGTTGTTTTCGATATCTTGGGTATTTCTGAAGAAGAGCAAGCTGAGAAGTTTGGCTTCTTGCTGGACGCATTGAAGTTCGGAGCTCCGCCACACGGTGGTTTGGCGTTTGGTCTGGATCGTCTTGTGATGTTGATGACAGGTTCTGAGTCAATTCGTGAAGTAATTGCCTTCCCTAAAACCCAGAGTGCTAGCTGTATGATGACAGACGCCCCGGGAGAGGTGTCCAGCAAGCAACTTCGTGAGTTGAACATCAAGCTAAGAAAATCAGCGACCGAAGAATAATCTTAGATTTTCTTGGTTGTTGATCGAAAAAAGGCTCCGTTTGGGGCCTTTTTTTATTTCTCGCTAGTAATAGTGACTGTATTTTAATACAGTATCGATCTATTGTTGGTAGGGTTCACTGTGACTAATACTTTTCAAGGGCATCCAAATAGCTGTTGCGGCGGGAAACCTGAGAGTTACTTTAGAAGATCCTACGGTTAGATAGCTCAACATTGAGATCGTTTTTATATGGCCATTATTCTTGGTATTGATCCTGGTTCACGTGTTACCGGTTATGGGGTGATAAATACCTTGGGCTCGAAACATGAGTACATAGCCAGTGGTTGTATTCGTGTGAAAGGCGAGTCACTTCCGGAAAAGCTGAAATACATTTTTGATGGTGTGAATCAGGTTATTGATACCTACATCCCTCAGGAAATGGCGATTGAACAAGTGTTTATGGCAAAGAATGCGGACTCCGCCCTGAAGCTGGGGCAAGCGCGGGGGGCCGCCATCGTTGCAGCTACTTCACAGTCATTGGAAGTGTATGAATACGCGGCCCGACGAGTGAAGCAATCGGTGGTAGGCAAGGGGAGTGCCGATAAGGCGCAAGTACAGCACATGGTCACCACCTTGCTCAAGTTACCGGGCGTCCCGCAGGCGGATGCAGCGGATGCCTTGGCCATTGCACTGTGTCATGCCAATTCCAAGCTTAGCCTGATCAAAATGGGCGGTGCGAATGCGGTGCGTCGTGGTCGCGTTAGAATATAAACGTTATTTAGATTTGACGTTGTTTATAACTTAGATAGTGAGAAGCGGAAAGTCTGTGATAGGTCGAATTAAAGGAATACTGGAAGAAAAGAACCCTCCTCAACTGTTGGTGGATGTAAATGGTGTCGGTTATGAAATTGAAGCCCCGATGACGACTATCTACCAGTTAAGTGAAGTTGGAACTCATGTAGTTTTGCAT
>JBFHTA010000245.1:0-6116 GCA_041590855.1 Pseudomonadales bacterium | reverse complement strand
TGGTACGGCGAAGTAGTTCAAAGAGATCGCCAAGGGCATTTACGATGGAGCAACTTACAGCTTTCGTTTATGCACGATGAACAAGGCGATGTATCCCATTACATCATGCATTTGGAAGACCGTACCGAGCTTTATCTTGCGCAAGATGAAATCAATCAGCTAACGCACTTTGACCCTCTGACTAATCTACCCAACCGAAATCTACTGACATTACGCATTACCTCTGCCATTGAAGACAACACCGCCAACCACATCATGGCTTTAATGTATTTGGATCTGGACGGTTTTAAACACATTAACGATTCTCTGGGTCATCACAGCGGCGATCGCCTGCTAAAACAAATTGCAGAACGACTGACCGAGCACCTAACCCCGGACGACACACTGGCAAGATTGGGCGGCGATGAATTTGCCATTTTGATTCCAAATGTGCTTGCCAAAGGGTCCATCGTTAATCTGGTGAACAGTGTGCTCGACACCATTTCCATGCCAACCATTATCGCGGATAACACCGTAGTATTAACCGGCAGTATTGGCATCACCTTATTCCCGCAGGATGCCCAAACCGTTGAAGAGCTTCAGAAGAATGCCGATCTGGCGATGTACCAGGCGAAGAAGGAACAAGGCAACTCCTTCCACATTTATACGCCGGAACTCAATACCCAAGCCGTTAAGCGCATGGATATGGAACACCGCCTGAGAAAAGCCATTCAGGATCAGGAATTGGAAGTACACTTCCAGCCCCAGGTCGACATCACCAGCGGTGCCATTGTAGGGGCTGAGGCGTTGGTTCGCTGGAATGACCCGGAACGAGGCTACATCTCACCAGTTCAGTTTATTCCGTTGGCTGAAGAAACCGGATTAATCGCCGAATTAGGCAACTGGGTGCTTCATCAGTCTTGCGCGTATTGTCGTGAGTTCATGGTTCACGTAAATGGCCCGTTCAAAGTGGCCATCAACCTCAGCGCTTACCAATTCAAACGCCCCGATCAACTGCTGCAGGAGCTGGAGTCTGCACTGCATAATCATACTCTGCCACCGGAATGCATTGAGCTGGAACTGACCGAAAGCATGCTGATGGAGAACGTTCAATCCACCAAAACCACTTTACATCAGCTGCACGACAAGGGAATTGCCCTGGCGATTGATGACTTTGGTACAGGATATTCTTCTCTGGCCTACTTAAAAGAATTCCCAATCGATAAACTCAAGATCGACCGTTCCTTCATTAAAGACGTTAACCGCAGTCAGGACGACGCAGCCATTACCACCGCAGTGATAGCCATGGCTCACAAACTAGGGTTAACCGTACTGGCAGAAGGTGTTGAAAACAGCAGTCAATTACAATTTCTGATCAATCACAACTGTAACTTCATGCAAGGGTTCTACTTCAGCAAACCATTACCCGCCAATGAGTTTTTGGATTTACTGAGCGAAGACGAACGTACCCCTGACTTGTTAAAAGGCTTACAATAGTCCGCTGATTCCTGCTGACTGTCTCCGAGCACCAACCCATGCAATTCACACTCGAACCCATTGGACTGATCCATTCCCCCTATAAACAAAAGTTCGGTATTCCCAGACAACCCGGTTTGGTATCACATGCGAAAGGCCGTATTGAAATGCTGGGGCGCTTCAATCGGCTCGAGGCCTTTGAAGGAATCGAACAGTATTCCCATCTGTGGATCGAGTTTTACTTCCATCAAACCGCACAGGCTGAATGGAAACCCAGCGTCCGACCTCCACGTCTTGGCGGAAACAAAAAGATTGGCTGCTTTGCCACCCGCTCTAACTTCCGACCGAACAATCTGGGGTTATCTGTGGTGCGATTCGAAGGCATTTATCAGCAACAAGGGCAGCTTTATATCGAGATTTCCGGTCACGACTTATTGGACCAAACACCAATTCTCGATATCAAACCCTACATTCCCTACAGTGATTCACTTGTCGATGCCTCGGCCGGTGACTTTGCAGACGCTCCCGAAGCCCCTTTATCTGTGACCTTTTCCGAATCTGTTACAGAACACATCAAACAACTTGAAACTCAATACCCGGACTTTTCACTTTTTATTCAAGAGGTTTTGGCACAAGACCCCCGCCCCGCGTATATGAGCACCAAAGCCAACCGGAACGACTTTACCGTGCGGCTCTATGACTACGACATCAAGTGGCAGGTTGAAAACGATCAGGTATTGGTGACGGACATTCAACACATTGAAAGCCCGGAGTAAGTTGATGACCTCTTTCCCAACGAAATTACACTACTTAAAGCCGTGGCTTTTCTTCGCCCTATGTATCGCGACCCTCGTAGTGTGTTTGTTGCCAGGCACACCCCACTCCGGTATTCCTCACATGGATAAACTCTTTCATTTTGGCAACTATGCCGTCTTGGGATTCTTGGCCAGCATCAGCTTTCCAAAGCATCATTACTGGTGGAAACTCTGTCTGCCGCTGGTAGTTTTTGGGTTTCTGATTGAGTGCCTGCAAGGCCTCAGTGGCTACCGCAATTTTTCCTGGCTGGATTTGTTAGCCAATACCTCCGGACTCATCACAGCAGGGCTAGTTACAAAAGCAAAGCCATAAAAATTAAACGCTGTAGAAGTTAGGTTCTAGAGATGTTAGAGCTATTAGCTGCCAGCCAATGCACTCTGGTATATACTTAGCCGCTATCACCGCTTGCCCTGCCAAGCTAAACCAAATCAATACAGAGTACTTGAATGACCTCTACAGAATCAGCCAATTTCAAAGCCTATTCATTGGATCGATCCCTCACCCGCGCTCTGAGCGTCAACGGGTTCAGAAACCCCACTCCGATTCAGCAAGCCGTAATAGGCGATATTCTTAATAAGAAAGACGTGATTGGTTGTGCACGTACCGGTTCAGGCAAGTCCTTGGCGTTCATGCTACCTGTCGCGCAGACGTTACTGACACCCGCCGAACGTAATGTACGCGGACCTCGCTGTCTGATCATGAGCCCGACCCGAGAGCTGGCACATCAACTTTATAAGAAACTGAAAGAGTTATTAACTTTCACAGACTTGCGTTGCGAGCTGATGAGCAATGCTTCTGACCTCAAAGAACAAGAGAAATTTCTTAAAAAGCCTATTGATTTTCTGATCGCTACGCCAGGACGATTGATCGACCATACCCAAAACGGCACCGTCAATTACAGCCGCCTTGAAGTACTGATTCTTGATGAAGCAGATCGCATGCTGGACATGGGGTTTCGGGACGACCTGAACTACATCATTGATCAATGTCCGGAAGAGCGACAAACCCTGCTTTTCTCCGCAACCCTGGATCACCCGGACACCCTCGACATCGCCCGAACGGTCATGACAGGACCGGTCGAACACATTGTGGACACCGTGGATCAGCCTCTTGATAACATCACCGAGCATTTCTATCGACTGAAAGGCATTATCCAAAAATTTGATTTGTTAAACCATCTGATCAAAGAGCAACCCAAGCATAAGAACATTGTCTTTATTACCTCTCGTGCGGCCGTTGAACAACTGTCAGCACGCCTGACAGAACAAGGAGTTGAGGTGGTGGCACTGCATGGCAAGATGGCCAAAAAAGCCAGAGATGACGCCATGTTAAAGTTCAAGAGTCTGTCGCAAGGCACTCTGGTTACTACGGATCTTGGCGCTCGCGGGTTGGATGTTTTAGACGTCACGCGGGTAATTAACTTTGATATGCCAACCAAGCCCGAAGACTATGTGCATCGCATTGGCCGGACTGGTCGGGTAGAACGAAAAGGAACGGCCGTTTCCTTTGTTTCCACCGGCAAAGACACAGAGTCTTTAAACGCTATTAAAGAATATTTAGGCCGTCAGATTCGTTTGGAAAATGATCCGTTAGCTCCGAAACCGAATCGCAAACCAGGTCACAAAGGTGCCGGTAACGGGCCTAGAGGTTCCGCTAAACCCAAGCGCGGAAACTTTAAAGGCAATGCCGACGGTTTGGCTCCCCTGAAACGGAAAAAGCCTTAAACACCCAAGCTGTCCCTGAAGACAAAAAAAACCACCGTACTAACGGTGGTTTTTCTTTGAAACATCGAAGCTTTAAATCAAAACATTAAATCAATCGAAGTCATAGTTACCGAATCAACTTGCCCACAACACGTCCTGCCGGGCCTTCCATCGCGTCCAATGGCTGATCAAACATTGCCAGTGCATCAGAATCACACCGGGTAATGTCCACTTCTATTCCGTCTTCACCCTTGGTCATTGTTAGGTAATGCTGCCCCTTGGCTTCTGTCGTGAATACGGCATCCGCACGCACCATCGGTTGAGGCTGACCTTTGACCATCATCTGATAGACGTTGTGACAACCGCCATACAGCAAACGCTCATCATTCAATAGCTGCATATCATCACTGCACGCAGACAGAAATCCTACACCAGCCATTAATAGACCACTGCGAATTACTCCAAACTTCATACTACTTTAGCTCCCTACAATTGCCCCATTTACAGGCAATAACCACAGATTCATTGTTACAACTGCCTTGATATATCTCATCTGGCCATTGAGAAACCAGTACTTTAACTGCGCCGCGTTGACAGCCTCTTTTAGCCCATAATTTTTCCACCAGATACAAGGAACGACCAGTACGCGGCGCCTCTTTCATGATGGCATTCTGCAAGCGCAGTTTTTCCTGCTGGATGGAACGATTACTTTTCAGGTCACTCAACTGGGCTGCCATGATCGCATCCACTTTTTCCAGATCGTACCCGCCCTGCTTATATTGATCCAACGTGGCCAAACACAAAGCTCGTTTGTCGTCAGTATCCGCCGGAATGATCTCTCCAGCCAATTGCTCCGCACGTTGAACAGCGGCATAAACCATTTGCTGAGACATCGCCGTTGCACCGGCCCAATTACCTTCATTAAACATCGACATGTGATAAGTGAAGTGCTCGTCTGCGGATTCAATCAAGCTTCCGTTACGAAGGTGCCAATCACGTACAGCGTAATTTGCGGCCGCTTCCAAAATACCATCTAACTGTGCACAATCTGCCGCAATCAAACGCAACTTAACTTCTTCTGTTATCGCCCACTGTACCGCTTGTTGCTGACGCTCAGCTTCCGAGATTTCTTTTTTGGGTGCTGCACATCCAACCAAGGTGAGTGTCGCAAGCAGGCTTATCAAAAATTTCATATTGGCCCTCATTTACCGGCAAAGTCCCTAACTGTTTGAAAGACTCTTATTTTTTTGTCACAAATTGTCATCAGTATAACAACTTTTATTGGTTTACAGTCCAAAGCAACACGAATAATCTAAGTTGTCTATTTTATTAGTGAATTTGGCTCGGGATAGGGATTCCCTCTCAAAGTTGTATTTTTCATTGACTGTAATCATTAACTATTCTTCTACCGTCATTAGAATACCCGCCCAAGCCCACTCAGCATGAGGAACCTCGTTTGTTATGAGTTCAAATATCTTAGTTATCAATTGCGGCAGTTCGTCACTTAAGTTCTCAGTGGTTAACAGCGATTCAGGCGAACAACCTATTTCCGGTCTTGCCGAACGATTAGGCGATGAAGGTGCTCTGGTTACCATCAAAACCGCCGAAGGCAACAAACTGACCTTCGACATTCCCAAAGGAGAACACGAGCAAGCGCTGTCGACCATTCTCGATTTTCTTCAGCAACAAGATTTGCTGACAAGCATTCAGGCGGTAGGACACAGAGTGGTTCACGGTGGCGAGCATTTCACGGCGTCTACCGTAATTGATGAAAAAGTACTAGATGCTATTGAAGGCTGTAACCATCTTGCACCACTACACAACCCGGCTAACTTAACCGGCATTCGCACCAGCCAAAAGCTGTTAAGCCAGGTTCCTCACGTAGCTGTGTTTGATACTGCGTTCCATCAAACCATGCCTGAGCAAGCCTATTTGTATCCGATTCCTTACGAGCTTTATCAACAGCAGGGCATCCGACGCTACGGCTTCCACGGAACCAGCCACCGCTATGTATCCATGGCGCTGGCAGAAACACTGAATAAACCCTTATCAGAATTGAACCTTATCAGTGCTCATCTCGGGAACGGGTGCAGCGCAGCAGCCATCCAGGGTGGCCACAGCGTCGACACCACCATGGGCCTA
>JBFHTA010000244.1:0-6179 GCA_041590855.1 Pseudomonadales bacterium | reverse complement strand
TAGCAGGTCCCACTGGCTTATCCTTCGCCATGCAGTAAAGAAGGAGCCTTGATAGACCGCTTGTAATCTTCGCTCGGTAAAATAACTAAAGACGCCGTAACACATAGCCGCACCAATCAAAAAGTAGTAGATTGGTGACCATGTAAAGTGCTGGTTTTGGCCATTTTCCTCAACAAACCATCGAACATGAGAAAAGGCACTGGTACTAACAAACAATGCGAGTACCATGGTCAGAATTTTCGGGTTTAAATATTTCATAGCGCCTCCCTTGGCTACTTGAAATCTGAACTTCGCACTAATTCCTTACTCAAAACTGAGACAACCATCACATAAATGTCGCAGATTGAGCTCCATTTTTCTTGCTACTCAAGGTTATAATAAATATATATTTAATTACCTTTGGTTATAACAAATGCATAGGCTACGCAACCTACCAAGATTTTTGGTTTTTCATGAAGTGGTCAAACAAGGCTCCTTTACTCTTGCAGCTCATCAACTCGGACTTACCAAATCCGCCATTAGTCAGCACATCACTCAACTTGAGCAAGCCCTTGAAGTTCAACTACTTAACAGAACAACCCGGGGCTTGAAATTAACTGAAGCCGGAGAACGTTTCTTCCAGCATTGTGCAAAAATAAGCCACCAAATCGATCTGGCTCACGATGAAATTCAGGAATTGGATCAAAGCCCAAAGGGCATACTGACCATCACTGCGCCACATTCGTTAGAACAACAGATTGTTTTACCCACCTTGGCGGAATATTGTCTGGAGTTCCCCAACATAAAGCCGCAAATTGTCATCGATGATGAACCATTGGATCTGATTCGAAACAACATCGACATAGCCCTGTTTATTGGTCAGTTAAAGGACAGTAGTTACCGCGCACGAAGGCTTGGGCAACTAGAAGACATCATTTGTGCTTCGCCGAAATATCTTGAGCTACACCCTGAAATCAGAGCGATCTCTGATTTAACAAAACACAACTGGGTGGCCACCAGTTGGCAACAAATGCGACCTCAATTTAAGCTCTCGAGGCATACTTCCAGTTGCGCCACCCACGCTGAAGTCTTTTCGATCCCACAAGACATCAAGACCAATACACTGCCTGCGGCTCTTGGTTTGATCGAACAAGGTTTCGGGATCGGAATGCTGCCGGACATCTGCTGTAATGACGCCATATCAAATAAACGGTTGGTCAGAATACTTCCAGACGTAAAGTGCACCCTTTGGCCAATTCATGCCATTCATCCATATCATGGTAAGGTCCCTAGTAAGGTGAAGCGTTTTATTGATATCGCGCAAAAGAATATCAATCGTTTTCAATCATCACCTGGTCAGGTTGTCACCATCTAAGGATGTTAACGATTAGCTCCCTTACGCAACGGCTTTAAGCTGTGTCGAAATATGCGCAATAAGTGATCTTAATGATGCTGTCACCTCTATTGGCATACTTTCGATACTGATATCCAGGTCATATTTACCTTCCAAAAAGACCCTTAATTCTGTCTGTGCCAAACTGTCCAGCGACAACTCATCATCTAGCCCCATAAATTCTATTTGGCTCAGCATTACTTCGTCTTTAAGAAAGCTACGTAACACTGCTTCAAATTCCTGTTCATTAGACATATCTATCTCCTTAATTTTTAAGCTAATTCGTTACGCCATCTCAGTGCTCGATTCCGCAACTCTGGAGGACTCGGGCAATTGGCGCCCTCCCCCTGTCGGCGTGATTTGTTTGGTTTTCTTACCTGTTGCTGAGCGTGTAATTTGCTCTACAGGAATTATCTCAGCTGGAATAACTGCGTGTGGAAGTTGCTGTAACAACAAACGCCTGAGCTTCACAGGCTCTATCTCAGCGTTTAGTTGAACATAAGCCACAGCAATCTGACCTTTTTGTTCGTCATGCTTGCCTTCTACACGCGCATCACCAACCTGAGGAATGGTTTTCAATATGGATTCCACCAAAGGAGGAAAAATCTTTTCTCCGTTTTGAACGATCATTTCCTTATCACGAGAGGCAAAGTAGTATTGCCCATCGATTTGGAAGAACAGATCACCAGTAAGAACGTCATTTTCGGGCCACTCAGGGACAACCAAACCACGCTGTCCTTTGGAAACCGGGCCATAATAATAGCCAAGAGTTTTAGTGGAGGTGGTCACAACCAGTTCACCCAAACCAACATTAGAGTCTGATGTTTTTAGGCCTAACGAGCATGTCGATAGTGGTTCACCCAAGGGAACAATTAACCCGGAAGGCACCGCTTTATTATCAAAACGCCAAGTTGCAACTCTCGGCCCAGCCTCAGTTAGCCCATAGGTACTGTACAGCTCACACCCTTTAAACCGTTCCTTAAGCTGCAAGGCAACATCGGAACTTAAAGCATCTCCGCCGAAAGTCATCACCCTAAGAGAAGGTACTCTGACCTCAAGGCTTTGACCGAAGAACGGAGTGAGAGCCAGAACGGAAATCTGATGGGTGTTTGCCCAGCCTTCATTAAAGGTTCCAGACCTAGGCTGAAAGACAAAATGACTCCCTGTCATTAAAGAAGCGAACAGATTTGCCACCAGACCATAGCTGTAATACACAGGCAGGAATCCGGCGACCACATCCGACGATTTAAGGCCTATCGCATCAGCATGAGCAGAAGCATTACGAAGCAAGTTTGAAACGGAATGCAAAATAGCTTTAGGTTGACCGGTAGTGCCTGAGCTGAAGATAGCAACATCTGCGTTCTTTAATTCGCAATACTGCGCCTCAAGAGAAGACACTGAGACGCCAGATGCATAACAATGCAAACGCCCCCCCATAAGCTCATTCAACCGGGCATTTTCATGCAATTGGCGACTCCTTGCTTCAACTGCCATTAATGCCGGTTTTTCACCAATAATGCAGCCAAGGCCAAATTGCTCAACAAGTTGAGTTATACGATCAATGGGATCATAAGGGTTACCGACAAACACAGTAGCGCCAGTCAGAAGCGCCCCAAAGAAAGCAATCACAGATTCGTTCGAATTTGACATTCGAATAAGCACAGATGTCCCTTTTTGAAACCCTGTCGAACCAAGTTCCAAGGCAAGCGCCTCAATTCGATCAACCAACTCTTTACCAGACAACTGTTGGTTCTGATCACTTAATACGGGGGTTGTTATGCCTGCTAACTTAACTAAAAAAGAAGAAATATCCATGGTATGTCCTCCGCTCATAAGTGTTTAGCTAGCAAGGTATTGGGAGACAGTCTTCAACTCAGGACGCTCTGCCAAGCAGTTGATCACTACCTCTTTGTCCGCCCATGGGTAATCTGTCAGTGTTTCCTGAACGCGCTCTAGCCAATTGCTCTCGTCATCAAATGAGATCATGTGTGCAATCACGATATGTACATGTTTGACGACCCAACCCTGGGTTTCAGAAGTTTCAAATTGCCAGTGGTATTGACCGGTTCCTATTCGGGTTTTACCCGTTTCCCGCTCTTTCATTGATACCAGCCAATGCTGATTCGTTACTCGTTGTTCGTTGAGTTCCTTAAAGTCTTGATCAAGATAAAAACTTTTAACTTTTTCAAACGCATGATGGAAATCGCCAAACATCTCAGTGGAGATTGTCTTGTTACCTTTTAAAATTTCTGGAAATGAAATGTTGGTAGGTTTGATTTCAAAAGTGACTTCCCCGTCTTCCGAGAAGGTCTTTAACAAGGTATCTGGCTTAACGTTATCCTTGCCATCCATATACCTGTTAAGTACATCCACTGCGTTGTCTTTGTTCATGGTATTCCCTCCAGAATATCAATAGGTGTATTAGGCCGAGGATGTTGCGATAAAGAAAACCCGACTTAACTGAGTGAGACAACCACTTAACTAACTACATTAGGTAGTTGATATAATTTATTGAATAAAATGACATTAAATAACGGCGTTACATCCAAATGCCGTCATAGATTTTTCGCTTTGCTCTGACAATGATGGAACTTGCTGTGATTGCTGGTTTGAACGTTAAGCCGTATTTATTCGGCGTATCGTAGTAGGGAAAATCCCGAATTTTTCCTACCAAAGACATGTGCATTGTCTTGTTATCGCCGGAGTCACTGGCCCAGACAGCGAAATCAATAACGCAACCTGGAGGAATGGGATGACCGTAATCAGAGTTAATATTCTTGAACGCAGTCACTTCACCATCCATTGGGCCTGTCATCGCGGTGAACAATAGCGTTGCTATCTGGTTGATGTCCTGCGTTAGATTCGTCCCGGGGTACATTGCCGCATCAGCAAAATGGCCTGCAAATACCGGATCAGAAATAGAGATGCCACGAACAGCATGTACCCAACCACGCTCAAAGTCATGGTCTTTGATCCAATCAACACCCAGCACCGGGTGATCATGTCTTAGGTACTTTTTGCATTCGGTATGAGAGATCATTCCTTTGCCGGTACCGCTTAGTTCATTAATGATTTTTTCGTAAGATAAGTCTTCATTCATCGGAAGTAACCCATTGCAGGTAAGATCACCCGGACAGTAAAAGTCCGGGTGAGCACATGATCAGAAATTAACGGAATAGTTTTGCACTAACAGGCTTAAACTTAGGGAAGCAGCCATGTATTCTTGGGCGCTTAAACTCAGTTACCGGCTCTTGAAGTAAGTCTCCCGCCGTTGGGAAAACCATCTGGTTACCGGCGTAGATTCCCGTCGGGACACCTGACCAAGTACCGGCAGGAGCCCCACCGTAAGCCTGGCCATCCCAGTGATAGAAGACTGAAACGTACGCAGAGCAGGATGTCTCGCCTTCAGCACACGAGCGGGCTGGTGAATAGGCCATTTCAATTTCTTTATAAGCACAACCGTTTTCGTCAGTGGTCATAGCATTTGGTAGTCCACCTAAAGGCACTGCATAACCGCCAGCTTCGTCAGAAGATGGATTAGTAATTCCCACATCCCACACAGTGTACAAGCTGTTTGGCAACGCATCGCGAATGGTGATTTTCACAGTTACACTTCCATCACGCTTTTCAGTGACAGACATTTTTCCTTTAATCTCTTCCCATTCACCAACCGTTGGAGTCTCGTTTACCCCTTTTGCACGATAAATAGAAGGTGTGCTTGCTGATTCTTCAAAGGAACCCGGAACCACACGATCCTCAAGAGAGGTAAAGCCAAAGAAGTTTGTTCCGATTTGATCCAAAGTGATGTTCACCTTGGTCGTATCTAACTCACCATTTGGCAGGAAGAAATCAAAGAAAGAACGAGTCGTTGCCAATGGGGTGGCACGATCCGTCAGAGGGGTGATTTGCTCACTGTCGTAGCTGCCTTCAGGCGCCAATGCACCAATCTCAAGAATGGCCGTTTCAGAGTTCAACATACCAACACCCGGGGCGATAACGCTGTAATCCCCGATTGGCGATCCGTTGTAGGTATTAATTCCGTGTGCTACATAACCAGGGAAATGCGAAGTACTGCCTGCAGATGCAAAGCCTGAAAGCGACGCAAGGCATATTCCTACCAGTAGATTATTCTTTTTCATCCCTATTTCTTCCTCAAGTGTTATTGAAATATTTATACGAAGAGCCTATTTTTTACTAACCACGAGGTTCCTACCCCTCATACTTCGTCATTATATTGACTCCCCTTTCATCAACAATGCCGTAATTCTGAACAAACAGTTTAACCCTAGTAAACGCACGTATTTTTCATAACTCCTTGTTTTTAAATCAACTTCTTATTACCTGACCCTACAGTCATGTATTTCAACGTTAAGAAATGTGAACCAGTAGTCATTTAATTGACATTATAAAACCATAGCATTAGGGCACCTTTCTAAGGCACTTCTAACCTTTTTTACGGAGATGAAATATGCCGATCGTAAACGTTAAATTGTTAGACACAGGAGTCACAAACGAACAAAAAGCAGAACTTATAAAAAGAACAACACAGGTACTTGTGGACGTGCTGAATAAAAAGCCTGAAACAACTCATGTAGTGATTGAGGAAGTTGCCACTACAAACTGGGGCGTTGGAGGGAAAGCGCTGAGCGAACAACAGCCAACGTAATTTATTCATCAAAGTACACATCTAAAAGTACATAAGTAAAAAGACAAAAGCGCACTACTGAATTACCCAAAACTTTTTAAAGATAAAACTTGATTAGTTGATTCGAAGCGGTAATACGTCGAAATTGAGGAAAAGGAAGCT
>JBFHTA010000243.1:0-6187 GCA_041590855.1 Pseudomonadales bacterium | reverse complement strand
TAACGGGCGAGAAGGTTGGCCTGCCGGGTTTGAGCAAAGGCATTCAAGACCATAATACCGGCTTCTGCGGTAGATAGTTGATGTGCTTTAGGTGCGTTGCGTAATTGATATCGGGCAATACTGTTAGGCTCTAGTGATAACGTGGGCAAGGTGTGTAACCACTTACTTAAATACATCTTTCGTGCTTGCTTCCAGGTACCGTCCAATAAAAGCACGGTGGCTTGTTTTCCTTGGCACAATTCCTTTAAATTTTCTGTTGATGGTGAACGAATAACGTTTCTTTCCGTTCTGAACTCGCCGGGAAAGAGCACAAAACACTGTCGGTCAGAGTCATTGATTATATCCAGAAGCGATTGTGGTGGTTCGGTTCGGGCCCATTGAAAGGCGTGACAGTTTTCAGGAAAACAATCGGCAATCAATCGACCTGTGTTGGTAGGTTTCAGAATTTCCTGATCGTGCATCAATAAGACAATATCAAGATCGCAGGCCATTGAGTGGCGCCAGCTACATAAACAGGCTGCCTGGCTTAATTGACAGCTTTGACATCGAATAACCGATGCTCCACGCGCCTGAAAGGGTTTTTCACTGGTGCTGAGCCGCCTTGCCCTGAGTTTTTGAAAGGCATTGGCTGCCGAGGATTTGTAGGGCTTTTGAGTCATCTGAATTCGTGTCGCTGGGGAATAAAGTCTGCTATGATTCGCGTTTTTCTGGAGCGCGAGAGTTTAGCCTCTAACGGCCCTCCATTGCTAATAGAATTAATGGTGCTATCCAACGATTGCACACATCAATCTTCAGCTTAATCTATAGACAGGAAATCCTCATGAGCCTTGCTGATAAAGTTCTAGCCGTTAACGATGACTTACCTATTCGTACAGACAAGCCCGTACACAGTGGCAAGGTACGCTCTGTTTACTGGTTAACGGAAGCCGACAGTAAGCGCCTTATTCAGGAAAAAGGCTATGATGTGGCGGAAGATGCGCCTTTGGCCATCATGGTGATCAGTGATCGTATCTCAGCCTTTGATTGTATCTGGCGGGGTGAGGGTGGCATGAAAGGCGTACCGGGCAAAGGTGCTGCTTTGAATGCTGTGTCGAATCACTGGTTTAAGCTGTTTAAAGAACAAGGTTTAGCTGACAGTCACATTCTGGATATTCCTCATCCTCTGGTGTGGATTGTTCAGAAAGCCCGTCCGGTGATGATCGAAGCCATTTGTCGACAATACATTACCGGTTCTATGTGGCGCGCCTATGAAAAAGGTGAACGTGAGTTCTGTGGTATTCAATTACCCGATGGCTTGCAGAAAGATCAGAAATTGGACGACGTGTTGATTACTCCGTCTACCAAAGGCATTTTGAAAGGCATCCCTGGGGTGCCTGAAGTGGATGATGTGAACATCACCCGTGATGACATCGCCAACAATTATGAAGCCTTTAATTTTACTCAGGCCTCAGATATCGATCTTTATGAGAAGCTGTTGAAAGAAGGCTTCTCTGTGATCAGCAATGCCTTGGCAGAGCTGGATCAAATCTTTGTGGATACTAAGTTTGAATTTGGCTATGTCACAGATGCATCAGGCAATGAAAAACTGATTTATATGGATGAAGTGGGCACACCGGACTCTTCTCGTATCTGGGACGGCCCTCAATTCCGTGAAGGTAAGGTTGTAGAGAATTCGAAAGAGAGTTTCCGTCAGTTGTTGTTAAGCCACTTCCCTGATCCTGACATTCTTTTGAATAAAGATCGTATGGATGAGCGCAAAGCGTTGGCAGAAAATAATGAGCTTCCTTTAGATGTGTTGATGAAAGTCTCTGAAACGTACGTCGGCATTGCAGAAAAGGTCATTGGCGGGCCGCTGACGGTGTCTGATAATCCAAAGGCTGAGATTATTGACGTGCTTCGAAACGAGTACGGCTTGATAGATTAGAGTGTAGATAGCGCAAGTGCTGATAGAGGTTCTGTCGAACGCTTAACGACAGGGTTTTCTGAGGCGGTTATAGTTAGAATAGAGCAGGGGCATCCTGTGCCCCTGTAACTATCATCCTTTCTTTGCTTTTTCCCGCAGATCCGTGACTACGTCATAGCCAATTCCCCAGTTGTCGGTGTTCACTTCATCAATCACCACAAAGGTGGTTTGAGGGTTTTTATTCAAGACTTCGACCATCAATTGAGTGGCTCCCTGGATAAGCTTTTCTTTTTGTTCTCGGGTTACATTTTCGTCGGTAACTTTGATGTTGATGTAGGGCATGGTGCGCTCCTTAATTGTGTTCCGTGTTCAGCGATTGAGGTCTGTATATACTTTACTGACAATGCGCCATTGATCGTTTTCTTTCAGAAAAATCAGAAAGTCGATGTATGCGTGTTCGAACAGCGGGCACTCGACTTTGGCCATGGCCATATCATTAATCACTTCGATGTTGAGTACCTTAAAGCGATAAGGAATTGCCTCTTTGGCGGGAACCGGGCGTGTCGCCACATTGTTCAGCCAGTCTTCTCTGGGGCGTCGCTGACCGGGTGTTTTTAACACCACATCGTCATGGAACAAGCGACGTAATTTTTCCACATCGCCTTCATGTAAGCCATCAAAGTAGTCGGTCAGCATATTCTCTAAATGTTGGCGTGTTTGCTGATCTTCTAGAGCGTTGTTTGCTGAACCCAATGTGTCTGATGGATGAATGTTTTGGCTCATATCCAGTACCTCGCTATCAGATGGTTAAGCAGCTACCTGGGCCTCTTCTGCCGCTAGTGCCGCCAGAAAAGTCGGACGTTGCCAAATACGTTCCAGCATTTGAGCTGTGTTCGGGCCAATGTTGATAGTGACCGGGAAATACTTCCCCCAACGGGCATAGACGGCCAGTAAAATATCGGCTGCCGAGGCATCCCCACCGCCAAGATATGGTTGGTTCGTTAGCTGCTCTTCCACCACCTTCCAGAGCTGGTTAATGCTATCCGCTGCCTGATCAAAAGCGGATTGTTTGGCTGCTGGTTCTTCAAGGTTTTGAGCGATGAAGAACAATCGACCGTAGGCTGGGTGCATGGTGGCATTGGCGAATAGCAGTTGTTGAATGGCTTTGGTTCTTGCATCCCCTTGGGCTGGCATCAGGGTATTGCTGTGCTTATCCAGCAGGTGAAGAAGAATGGCTGCGCCTTCGGTGATGGTTTGTGTGTCATCTGTTAACACAGGAACCGTACCCACTGGATTAATGTCAGTAAAGTTCTCAAGTGTGTCTTTATTAATCAGGGTAACGGATTGATTCAGTTCGCGCAGTATCACCTGAGTGGCAAGTGAACAGGCACCGGGCATGAAATAAAGGGTGTACATGGTATGTCTCCTGTGCGGAATAAGGCTCTGTAGTCAATGGCTTTTCCTCATCAAGTGATGGGGGAGCCGGGAACAGAAGTTAGATTAGAGGCTTCGAGTTTTTTAAAAAATAGCTACAATGGATATGTTCTGTTCTCAATATGGAAACAATATGGATAAGCTGAGAGCCATACAATTATTCACCCGACTTGCCGACTTAGGCAGTTTTACCAAGGTTGCGGATGAGATGAATGCGTCTAAATCCATGATCAGTAAAGAAATTACCCGCTTGGAAGAATCACTGGGAGCCCGTTTGCTGCATCGATCGACCCGAAACCTGCAGCTTACGCCTGTGGGGGAAGGGTACCTGCAGCATTGTCGTGAAATTTTGATCAAGATGTCGGATGCCGATAGCTACATTCAAACCGTCCAGCATCAACCCAAAGGGAAGCTCAGAATTAACGCTCCCATGGCGTTAGGGTTAACTGATCTGTCTCGGTTGTTTGCGGCGTTTATGACGCAATATCCAGAGGTCGAGCTGGACATTCATCTGGATGACGAACCCATGGATTTGATCGAGCAAGGGTTTGATCTTGGTTTTCGTGCTTCAAGCCGGCCGGTGGATTCTGCTTATGTGGGCAAACCGCTGACTCGTTTTAGTTACTGCGTATGTGCTGCCCCCTCGTATTTGGCGAAGGCCGAGCCCATTCGCACGGCGGATGATCTGGTGAATCATAATTGTTTTATTTACAGTTATTTTCAGGGCAAGCAGAATTGGCCATTGTCGGAAGGGGTTCGGGTGAAAGGGAATCTAAAGGCAAACAATACCTTATTTATGATGGAAGCCATTAAGGCCGGATTGGGTATCGGTTTTATCCCGGATTTTGTGTGTCGACCGATGTTGGATCGAGGAGAGGTGGTTGAAATACTGGATCAAGTTGAACGCCCGAAGCTGACCCTTTATGCCTTGTATCCTGCCCGACAACATTTGCCACCGGCGCTTCGACTGTGTGTGGATTTTGTGCAGAATTGGTTTAACGGGGAAACTCAGGGCAAGCATATAAAATAAATTGGATGCAATAAATTTCAGAAAGGAAATCTCATGTCAGGCCAATACCCTAAAAAGATTAAGCAACTCCCTCTTTACGATGGTCGTTTCGATGCCTACAAGTTAGAAGCCAAAGGCAGTGATGTGTTATTTGCTTCCTACCCGGCGGGCACGGAAATTCCGCCGCATCAGCATGACACTGATAATCATGGTGTGATCACGCGTGGTGAGTTGATTCTGACCATGAACGGAGAAACTAAAACAGTTGGCGTGGGGGAGTGGTATCATGTGCCTGCACATGCGGTGCATTCCGCTCGATTCGAAGTTGAAACGGATGAAATCGAGTTCTGGTTCAAGCAGAGTGAAGATTAAAGAGTTTGGCTATTTAATGCCCAGCTCTTTTAAGCGTTTATACAGGGTATTTCGGCTGATCCCTAATGCTTTGGCGGTACGAGAAATGTTCCCTTTGTGTGTCTGGTAGACATCCAGCGTATCCCGATCAATATCACTCAGTGCCGGTGTTGAAGAAAATGGTGTTGAAGACAATGGTGGCGATGATAACGGTGCTGATGACACTGCCGCCGACATCAGTGGTGCGATGGCATCTTGTGGTTCGGATGGTGCTTCATTGATAAGCCGTTCCTGCCGTCGGATGTCTTCGAAAAAATCGTCTGGCAAATGATCCGGTCGGATGACTTCATCGTCAGCCATGGCTAAGGCAATTTGGATGACACTGGCCAGCTGACGAATGTTGCCAGGCCAAGGATGTTTATCAAACAGCTCTACAATGTCAGTGGAAAGCTCTTGAGCTTGGTCGTCTGCCCGATGAATTCGGTGTAACTCTTTGAATAGGTCTATTTTGTCGGTGCGCTCTCTTAGGGGGGGTAATTCAAGGTTCAACCCGCTGACCCGGTAATAAAGATCCTGACGAAATAAACCTTTTTCCACATCGTCTTTTAATGATCGGTTGGTGGCAGAGATCACTTTAATGTCGACCGGGTAGGACTCTGTGGAGCCCAGAGGGGTTACTTTGCGCTCTTGCAAAACACGCAGTAACCGAGCTTGTGCTTTGAGCGGCATTTCGCCAATTTCATCCAGAAACAGCGTGCCTTTGTTGGCTTTACGAATGAAACCTATGCCCCCTTTGGCACTGGCCCCGGTAAAAGCCCCTTTTTCATAGCCAAAAAGCTCAGATTCTACCAGCTCACTGGGAATGGCCGCGCAGTTTACAGCCACTAACGGGTGGTGTTGCCGGGAACTCTTGTCGTGCAGAGCCTTTACAAAGACTTCTTTACCGACACCTGTTTCGCCGTGAATCAGAATCGGAATTTCCTTTTCAATGACTCTCTCGGCCTGGCGAATACAGCGTGCAACTTTCTGGTCCCCAAAACCAATTCGGCTGAGTGGAATTTCATCGCTGGCCGTGATGTCCTGACGGGAGCTGTTCAATGGCGGTGCGGTCGTGCCAAGTGGACTCGTGTCTATTATTGATGTCGCTGGTCGTCCGGGCAGGCTTTGCTGACGAAAATCCTGTACTTGGATACCGGAAGCCGAAGGGCGCTTAATAATGCCCAACATTTCGTATTTATTAAGTGTCATCAATGGGATGGGTAGGTTTTCCGGGTGATTCTTCAGATTGGTCAGTGAGCAATTAAACAGGTTGGTAATCTTGGTTAAGGCAATGTCGTGACCCAGAATCAGTTCTGCGCGGCGATTGGCCGAGATCACGGTGCCTTGCTCATCAAACACAATCATTCCAGACCAGGCGCTGTCGATGTTATCCAGATTGGCGTTGAAGGTCAGGATAAAGTGATTCCGATGGAATGCGCTCATGATCAGGC
>JBFHTA010000242.1:0-6223 GCA_041590855.1 Pseudomonadales bacterium | reverse complement strand
TGAAGGCATAACGGGTTCGAGCCGAAGGGTTACGTCAAAAAGCCGCAACAAAAAAGAGACATTTCTCTTAAGGTCCCGAAGGGCGGGGCTTTAAACTCGTTATAACTGCGTTGAGCTTCTTGAAAAGGTCTCGACATTCTCTACGAAACTCGCCTGGTTCTAACGTGTTTCTAGCGTGTTTCTAGCGCCCGCTGAGCTAGAGCGGACTTGTTCAGAGGTTCCCCAGGAAACCTCTGAATCCTCACGGTAAAAGAAAAGGCGACCTCCTAAGAAGTCGCCTTTCTGTCATCAAACGGACAGTAATTAAATACTGCCGATCCAACCATTAACTGGAACGAGCGTTGATGTAGGCTTGCTCAGACAGTTTATGCCAATTGCTGACCCCGTCGCGGAACGCAATGAAAGAGTCGAACACTTTCTGGGTCATCGGATTCACTTTAGCCACTTCAGCCACTACTTCGTCCGAGGTCTTCTTCAACACCGCCAACACTTCATCTGGCAAACGACGTACTTCCACATTGTGCTTGTTCACCAATTCGCTCAAAGCAGCGTTGTTTCGTGCGGTGTACTCGTCCAACATGTCCTGGTTGATGGCTTTGGTGGCCACTTTCAGGATTTCCTGCAAGTCTTCCGGCAAAGCACTTAATGCGGTTTTATTGATGGAGAATTCCATCATCGAACCTGGCTCGTGCCAACCCGGGTAATAACAGAATTTAGCCGCCTTGTAGAAACCAAAAGCCAGATCGTTATAAGGGCCAACCCACTCGGTTGCGTCAATCGCACCGGTTTGCAAGGCTGTAAATAACTCGCCGCCTGGAATGTTCACCGGCGTACCACCCACGCGTTTCAACACTTCACCGCCCAAGCCCGGGATACGCATTTTCAGACCTTTCAGGTCTTCAATGGAGTTGATCTCTTTGTTAAACCAACCCGCCATCTGAACCCCGGTATTGCCGCCCGGCAATGGGTACACATCGTGCTCAGCGTAAATTTCTTCCCACAGTTGCTGACCGCCTCCGTAGTTGATCCAGGCATTAATTTCCTGAGCCGTTAAGCCGTAAGGCACTGACGTGAAGAATTGAGCCGCCGGAATTTTACCTTTCCAGTAGTAAGCACCACTGTGACCCATTTGCGCCGTACCACGCGATACCGCATCAAACACTTCCAACGCCGGAACCAACTCACCCGCACCATACACTTTGATCTTCAGACGACCGTTCGACATGCTGTTAACCAACTTGGACAAACGCTCCGGTGCCATACCCAAGCCAGGGAAGTTCTTAGGCCAAGACGTCACCAACTTCCACTCAAAGGTCTGTTGCTCAGCAGTGGCTGCCGGGCCCGATTCACATTCCTGTTTTTGGCAGCCAGATAAGGCCACAGCAGCGGCGCCAATTCCGGCGGCCGTCAATAGGTCACGACGTTTCATGGTGTTCTCCTTGTCTCTGTTTATTCTTATTTCTTATCTTTTTATTTCAATGGTTATAGGTCGTAAAAACGGCTTACGTCTTAAAGCAACTGAAGGTTAGCATAGGCCAACATCAACCACTTGCTGCCTTCATCGCTAAAATTTACCTGAACACGGGCATTTCCACCACGGCCTTCACAGTTCAATACCACACCTTCGCCAAAAATCTCATGGTAGACACGTTGCCCCAGCGGAATCAGATCAGAATCCGGCTGTCCCGCCGACATTCCGAAACTGGCCGTCGCCGGTTTGGTGATCGGCGCTTTCACCCGCAATTCATTCAGATGTTCGTCAGGAATCTCATTTACGAAACGAGACAAGCGATTAAAGTTCTCTTTTCCATGCAATCGGCGGCTTTCTGCATAAGTAAGCACTAACTTTTTCATCGCACGGGTAATGCCCACATAGGCCAAACGTCGCTCTTCTTCCAGACGGCCCGGTTCATCCGCCGACATTTTATGAGGGAACAAGCCCTCTTCCATGCCCACCATAAACACCAACGGAAACTCCAGGCCTTTGGCGGAGTGAAGCGTCATCATCTGAACAGCCGATTCGTATTCGCTGGCCTGAGTATCCCCGGCATCCAAGGCGGCACTGTCGAGAAAGGCCACCAGCTCCGACGAATGCTCAGTGTCGTTACGGAATTGCTTGGCGGCACTGGCCAATTCCTGCATGTTTTCCACTCGGCTGCGTCCGGCTTCGCCTTTTTCTTTGAGGTGATGATCAATCAAGCCACTGCGTTCCACCACCTGGCTGACGATCTCATCCAACGGTAACCCGTCGGTGGTTTGAGACATGCCATTAATCAATTGAATGAAGCCATCCAGAGCATTTGCAGCACGAGCCGACAAGAGCTTCAGCGACAGCATTTCATTGGCGGCATGCCACAACGACACATTTTGCTGACGGGCAAAATCGCGAATCTGTTCAGCGGTTTTATTGCCGATGCCACGTGCCGGAACGTTCAATACCCGGTCAAAGGCCGGATCATCGTGTCGGTTCGACAACAGTCGAAGGTAGGCCATGGCATTGCGAATTTCCAAACGATCATAAAATCGCTGCCCACCATAGATGCGATACGGCGTACCAGAGCGCAACAAGGCCTCTTCCAGTACACGGGACTGGGCATTGGAACGGTACAGGATGGCGATTTCATCCAAACGATGACCGTCCGCCTGAAATTCATCAATGCGCTCGGTAATGAAACGTGCCTCTTCCTGCTCGTTAAAGGCTTCGTAAAGATCAATCTGCTCGCCGTCGCCATCGTCGGTCCACAGCTTTTTGCCCAAACGATCCGGATTGTTTTCGATCACCGCATTGGCAGCGTTCAGGATATGGCCGGTGGAACGGTAGTTTTGCTCCAGTCGCACCACCTGCGAACCGGAGAAGTCGGTCTGGAACTGACGAATGTTCTCGATTTTGGCACCCCGCCAACCGTAGATCGACTGATCGTCATCCCCGACGGCCGTTAAATGCACACTCTGACCTGCTAACACCCGCAGCCAAGCGTACTGAATGGTGTTGGTGTCCTGAAATTCGTCCACCAGAATGTTACTGAACCGTTTTTGGTAATGCGCCAGCACATCCGGGCGCTTCAACCATAACTCATGAGAGCGAAGCAAAAGCTCACCAAAGTCGACCATGCCCCCGCGCTCACAGGCTTGTTCATAGCTCTTGTACAACTCGATCATGCGGTTGTAATACGGGTCATAAGACGGCGGAATATGATCAGCCCGCAGGCCTTCGTCTTTCTGGGAGTTAATGTAGCTTTGCACCTGACGCGGCGGCCATTGGGATTCATCCATCTGCTGCTCACGCAGAATACGTTTAACCAGACGCAGCTGATCGTCAGAATCCAGAATCTGGAAGTTTTCCGGCAAACCCACGTCCTGATAGTGCAATTTCAACAAACGATGCGCCAAGCCGTGGAAGGTGCCCACCCACATGCCTTGAATGGAGGTACCCAACAACTCTTCAATCCGGCCGCGCATCTCCCGGGCCGCCTTATTGGTAAAGGTCACCGCCATGATGGAATAGGGAGACACCTGTTCCACCTGCATCAGCCAGGCAATACGATGCACTAACACACGGGTTTTACCGGAGCCCGCCCCGGCCAGTACAAGCAAACTGCCCTGTTCAGAAGAAACCGCTTGGCGTTGGGCGTCGTTTAAGTGATCTAAGAGATGGCTAATATCCATAATTGAGAACTGGTTCCTGCCGGATGAATGGCGTTTATCGGGTTTATGCTAATAAAAAGAGAAGATTATTTCTAACGTATTCAGATAGTTATAAAAAAGAGTTCAACTTCATCTGAATATTTCGTTACATAAGTTTACATCGAATACGAATTCAGTCATTATCCTGAATATTAATAATAACTATGTCTTTGATGCAGACGTACTGCTCAACAACATGGGAAGTTTGGGGGAATTCCAAGCAACTCATGTAAAGCCGACAAGTATCTAACAAAACAAGATCGGCCACCAGCATACAAAGACGAATAGCGTAACTCTAATTCTTATGCAATCAACGACGGCAACAGCAACCGACAGCGCATTGCTGGATTCGCCTTCTGGCGATAATCAGCTTTTAAAGGCTCAGCTCAAGCGATTGGCTGTGGAGTCCAAGGCATTTTACACCTTGTCATTACTGGCCAGCCTGGTTGTCGTGGTCACCTTCTGGCGACAATTACCCGGTTGGGTTACGGTCGGCTGGCTGGCGTTGCAATGTGCCTTGCCACTGGGGCAACTGGCGTTTTATTCCTTCGTCGCCACTAACCGCCAGATTCCAATGCCCGTCAAAAGTATGTTAACCATCATAGGCGCGGCCTCTTCCGGATTGGCCTGGAGCAGTATCTTCTTTGCCATCGATCTTATGTCGGCCAACCAACACGCCTTATTGTTCGGTTTGGTGGCCTCGTTAGCGGTCTATTCAACAGCGGCCTTTTCTGCGTACATGCCTGCGTTTGTGGCCTTTGCCTTGTCCATACTGATGGCTCCCTTTATTCACTTGATTGACATGTACGAGCTGTCGCAAAGCAACCTGATCTTTGTGGCTGGTCTGTTTTCCGTCTTTCTTTGCTACAGCGCGGTTCGCATTAATCGTTCGACGGTGATCGCGCTGAACTATCGCTCTGATAAGGAAGCCCTGATTGACAACCTCACGCGCACCATGACGCAATCTGACGACCTCAATCAAGAGCTGATTCAGGAAGTACAACAACGAGTGGCCGCTGAATTAAAGCTCAAGCGCGCTCACGAGCAACTGGAACAAACCGTCGACCATCGCACCCAGGAACTACAGCAAGCCAACAAATTACTCGAACAAGAAATGGCGATGCACAAGAACACCACCAAAGAGTTGCTCAACAGCCAGAACCGGCTGTCCAAGTCGATGGAAGTCAGCCAACTGGGGCTTTGGGAATGGGATCTGGAAAACGACTGCATCTATCACTCGCATTTCCACAAACTGTTTGGCAGCAGCAATACCACCACCACCCAATTCCTCAAGCATTTAAAAGCCAATACGCACCCTGAAGATTTCCGAACCGCAAGAAAAGCTCTGATAGCACACATGCGCGGCCATACGGAACAATACTTGGTGCGCTATCGCATTCGCCAAAGCGACGGCAGCTGGTTGTGGTTTGAAGATTCCGGTCAAACGGTCGAGTGGAACGATAAAGGCCGCGCCATGCGCATTCTGGGTACGCGCAGAGAAGTCACCCGCGAGATGGCCCACACCGAGAAACTGCGTCTGGGCAACATCGTTTTCCAGAACACCACCGAAGCCATTGCAATTCTCGATCAGGATTTCCACTTCATTACCGTCAATAACAGTTTTATCACCATGACCGGCTATGAGATGGACGAAGTCATCGGTAACACCGCACTGCAACTGGATGACTCGCTGGAAAAACGCGAAACCTTACGCGCCATCAGCCGCGAATTGTCCCATAACGACTTCTGGCAAGGGGAAATCACCGATCACCGTAAGTCTGGCTCAGCGTATCCGATGTGGCTCAAAATCAATCTGGTACGAGACAAGAGCGGCCAGCCGTCGCACTACATTTGCCTGTTGTCTGATCTGACTGCACGTAAAGAAATCGACCGTAAACTGCGTTATCTGACTCATTACGATAAGCTCACCGGGCTGGTCAATCGTGACTTGTTCTTGGATCGTCTGCACGCCTCCATGCAGCATTGTCACCGCAGTGATTCCTCACTGGCGCTGTTTTTAATCAACCTCGACCGCTTTAAACTGATCAACGACACCTTTGGACATGCCGCAGGCGACAAAGTATTAAGAACCGCCGCAGAACGACTGTCTCAGGTGTTCAGTGATGCCGATACCGTATCTCGCTACAACAGCGACGAATTCGCCATTGCCATCGAATACTCGGACGACATCCGCACTGTTCAGAACAAAGCGCGCAAAGCCATTGAGCTTTTGAATCTGCCTGTAAAAGTGGCCGACAAAGACCTGATCCTATCCGCCAGTATCGGCATCAGCTTAACTCCATCGCACACCCGAGACATGCATACCTTGCTGAATCAGGCCGAACTTGCCCGTAACCAAGCCAAAGGCATGGGTGGCAATGTCTTTTATGTCTTTGCTGAACACCTGAACGATAGTTCTGCGGAACGCTTGCATCTGGAAAACGAGCTGCACACGGCCCTGCTTCAAAATCAGTTTGAGGTTTTCTATCAGCCCAAACAAAACCTCAAAGACAACTGCATCGAGTCGACCGAAGCGCTG